>JAJYDD010000202.1 GCA_021777795.1 Pseudomonadota bacterium
ACGACGCGGTCGGCGTGGCGCACACGACGTGGCCGAGCGTCATGGGCCGCTTCAAGGATTACATCTCGACGCCCAAGCAGAACGACTATCGCTCGATCCACACCACCGTCATCGGCCCCGGCTCGCAGCGCGTCGAGTTGCAAATCCGCACTTACGACATGCACGAGATCGCCGAATACGGCATCGCCGCCCATGCGCTCTACAAGGACGGGCGCAGCGCCATCGACACCGGCGAAAGCGGCGCCTACCGCAGTCTGCGCCAGATCATCGAGGCGCTGTCGAGCGACGATTCCGAGAAATTTTTGGAGCACACCAAGCTGGAGTTGTTCCAGGATCAGGTGTTCTGCTTCACCCCGAAGGGCCGGCTCATCGCGCTGCCGCGCGGCGCCACCGCCATCGACTTCGCCTACGCCGTCCACACCGACGTTGGCAATTCCGCGGTGGGCTGCAAGATCAACGGCCGCATCGCGCCCCTGATCTCGCTCCTCCGCAACGGCGACGAAGTGGTCATCACCCGCTCCGCCAGCCGCACGCCGCCGGCGGCTTGGGACTCCATTGTCGTAACCGGGCGGGCGCGGGCCGCCATCAAGCGCGCCACCCGCGAGGCGGCCAAAGCCCAGTTCGGCGGCCTCGGGCGCCAGATCGTCGAGCGCGCCTTCGAGCGGGCGGGACGCAAGTTCTCCGACGCCAAGCTGAAGTCGGCGCTGCCGCGCCTGGCCCGTCACGCCATCGACGACGTGTTCATCGGCGTCGGGCGCGGCGAGATCTATTCGGCCGACGTGGTGCGCGCGATCTATCCCGATTTCCAGGAGGAGCGGAAAGCGGGGCCGGCAATCTCGCCCAACGAGAGCGGCTGGTTCGGCCTAGCGAAGGCGAACCAGCTCGTGTTCCGCGCCCCGGGACAGGATTCGACAATTCCCCTGCGCGGGCTCGATTTCGACACCCCTGTCCGCTTCGCGCCGAAGGGCGGCGCGGTGCCGGGCGAGCGCATCATCGGCATCCGCACGCCGGGCGAGGGCATCACGATTTATCCGATTCACTCGACGGCGCTGGTCGAGTTCGACGACCGGCCGGAATTATGGCTCGACGTGCGCTGGGATTTGGACAAGGCGAAGAAGTCGCTGTTCCCGACGCAGATCCTGGTGACGACGCTCAACGAGCCGGGTGCGCTCGGCGCGGTCGCCACCACCATCGGCGAGACCGGGGCCAATATCGATTCCGTGGTCTTCAACCCGACGGGGCCGGATTTTCGGGAGATTCGCTTCGATCTGGAGGTGTCGGACATCCAGCATCTCAACGCTGTGATCGCGCAGTTGCGGGATCGGCCAGTGGTGAGCAAGGTGGAGCGGATCAGCGGGTAATGCCCCTCTATTTCGCCTATGGCGCCAACATGAACCGCGCCGCAATGGCTGAGCGCTGCCCGCGCTCGACCCCGCTCGGCCCGGCGATCCTCGCCCGCCACCGGCTCGCCGTCATGCGCGAGGGCTGGCTGACGGCGGTGCGCGACGCCAACGCCCGCGTCCACGGCGTACTCTGGGAACTCGCGCTCGCCGATGTTCCCGCGCTCGACCGCTTTGAGGGCCTGGACGCGGGACTTTACGTCAAGGCGGCGCAGCCCGTCATCGCCGCCAAAGGCCCAAAGCGGGCGCTGGTCTATTTCGGCGCCAATGCCGCGCCGGGGCGAGTGCGGCCGGACTATCTCAGGGACATCCTCGCCGCCGCCCGCGCCTGGGAGTTGCCGCGCGAGGCCATCGCGGCGCTGGAGCGGCTTGCTTAAGCCGGCGCCAGCCGCCCTTCCCGCCTCTGCGCCATTTCCAGCGGACGCCGCAGCGCCGCCCAACGCGGGCAGAAGGCGGACCCGTCTATGAATTCGAACCCGCCGGCGGCGTTATAGGTGTGCAACCGCCGGCCCGGCCAATCCGCGCCGGGGCGGATGATCGTCTCGATCGTCTGTGCGAAGCCGCTGTCGTCGAGGCGCTCGACGCGGGCGAAGCCGAGCGCCGCGCCATAGCCGGCGCGGCAATCCTGCACCGGGCGATAGAGCACGCCGCCGGCCGTGAACATGCGCCCGGCCGGCCGCGCCGAGGCGATGTCGATCAGCACGGGATTGCGCGGATGCGCCGTCCACGGCCCGCGAAAATCCGGCGCCGACCATAGATGCAGCGCGTCGGAATGGGCGCCGCCGCCGTCGCGCACGGTGGCGAACATCCACCAGCGTCCGGCCCATTCGGTCAGCGTCGCATCGCTGGCGACCACGCCCTCGGCGAGCCTGGCCTCCAAGGTCCAGGAGAACGGAAAGGCGCGCGCCCGGTAAAGATCGATGGACCCCGAAGCGCCGCTCTCGGGGATCATCCACATCTCGCCGTCGCGCTCGAACACGTTGGGATAGGAGAGATGGCCCGGCATTTCCAGCGCCGGTTCGGGCGCGGCGAGCGGCCCCTCGGGGCCGAACTCGGCGACCGAGATGATCCCCTTGCCGAGGCGATGGGCGAAATCCTCGACAAACAGGAACGTCCGCCCGCGCCAGACTACCGGGAACGGGTCGGCGTAGAAGCGCTGTCCGTCGTCCAGCAGATCGGTCCAACCGCCGCCGAGGCCGCCGGCGAGATCGTCGCGCTTGCGCCGCCAGCCGACCCGCCAGTGTGGCGCGTGGCAGAGCGCGGAATAGACGCCGCGAACGGCCGCCTGCTTGAAAGTCTTGCCGGCGCGCTTGACCCAGCGCGAGGCCGCGAGCGCGGAGGAGTCGAAGCCCATCGGCGCGTCATCGGGGATCGGCGGTAGAACGGCGAGGGCCGCGCCGTCGAGCGCCGCCTCGATCAACGTCGCCGTGCGCTCTAGCCATTCCTCGAACGTGGCGGCGACGAGCCCCATGTGGTCGGCGCCCGGCCGCGCCATCGCGAGCGGCCCGCTCGGACCCAGCACCCTGACCGTCGGCGTGCGGCCGGTGATCGCGGCGGCGAGCAGGCCGGGCTCAAGCCCGACGCCGTCGCATTCGACGCGCCAGACGCGCGCCCCGACGGAGGCCGGCTCGCGGGCGAGATCGATGACGAGATAGGCCTCGCCCGGCGAGGCGAACGGAGCGAGCGCGTCCTCGCCGATACGCTGCGCAGGACCGCCGCGTCCCAGTCCGAACAGCAATGTCTCGATTTGAAACAGCGCCTCGGCCATTTTGAAGCTACCGCCCGCGCCCTCCGCCCATCGAAAGCCGACTTGCGCGCCGGGACGCCGCCCCAGTCGCTCGGCAAGAGACAGATGCCAGCGCCGAAGCGCTCCGCGGTCCACGCGCAAGTCGATCTTCATGTTCCCTCGGCCAGCTCTTGATCTGTAACGCCAATTTCTCGGCAAGAAGCCAGCCATCTCAGAATGACAAATTTGTTTAGTGTAAATGGATTGTTAAAACCATGCTGCGAAAACCTTAAGGCGCGGCGCGCTCCCCGGCTTCCGCGCGCCCAAGACCTGAACGAGAATGACCTGAACGAGACGGGTGGATGCGAGCCGAAATCGCTGCGACGCCGGAGATTGTGCCCTTTGCCCCCGCCGCGGCGCGCGAGCGCCCGCAGCCGCGCGCGCGTGGCGAAGTCGAGCCGGCGCTGATCGGCCGCGTGCTGTGGCGACGGCGCAGGTCGATCCTGCTCGCCGCCGCTTTCGCGGGCCTCGCCGCGCTTGGCTATTGCCTGCTGGCGACGCCGCAATACACCGCCGTCTCCGAGATCCTCGTCGACCCCCGCGACAAGCAGGTCGTCAGCAACGACGTCAACCCGAGTTCGATCGCCGCCGACGGCGGCGTCACCCAGGTCGAGAGCCAAGGCAGCGTGCTGCAATCGAGCGGCGTGCTGCTGCGCGCCATCGCCGCCACGCATCTCGAAAACGATCCCGAGTTCAATGGCGCGGGTCTGTTCAGCTCGCTCTCGCGCCTCGTCTCGCTGCTGCGCGCGCCTGCCAACCCCGACGAGATGGCCGAGCGGCTCAAGGCGCGCACGCTCCAGACCTTGCGAAGCCACATCGCCGTCAAGCGCGCCGAAAAAGTGCTGGTGCTCGACCTTTCCGTGCGCGCCCGCACCCCCGAGCGCGCCGCCCAACTCGCCAACGCCATCTCGGACGCCTATCTCGTCGATCAGGCCGACGCCCGCGCCGCCGCCAGCCGCGAGGCCTCCGTGGATCTGACGAGCCGTCTCGGCGAATTGCAGGCCAGCTTGCGCAAGGCCGAGACCGCCGTCGCCGACTATCGCGCCACCCATCAATTCGTCGTCTCCACCGGCCTGCTCGTCAGCGACCAGGAGCTGAACCAGACGACGGCGCAACTCACCAACGCCGAAAACCGCTTGGCTTCGCTGCGGTCGCAACTGGCCCAGTTGCGCCGCGACGGAACTGCGGAGGGCACGCCGGAAGCGATGGCCTCGGCGGTGATGGTGCGCCTGCGCGACCGCGAGAGCGCCATCGTCGAACGGCTGGCGAGCGCCAGCGAGCAACTCGGCCCCCGGCATCCCGAGATTGCCTCGCTCAAGAAATCGCTCGCCGATGTGCGCGGGCTCATCACCAAGGAGCGGATGCGGCTGCTCCAGGCCGTCGAAGCCGATTACGCGCGCGCGCTCGATGACCAGAAAACGCTGAAAGCCAAGCTCAGCGTGATGAAGACCAAATCGCTCGACGACGACATGGCCGACGTGCGCTTGCGCGAATTGCAGCGCGAGGCGGAGGCGGCGCGCACGATCTACCAATCCTTCCTGCTGCGCGCGCGCGAGACGATGGAGGCCGCCAATGTCGATACGACCAATGCGCGCATCATCACCCGCGCCCTGCCGCCGTTGCAGAAATCCTGGCCGCCGACGCTGCTGCTGCTCATCGGCGCCTCGTTCGCAGGCTTCAGTCTCGGCGCCAGCGGCGCGCTGGCGCAGGAATATCTGCGCCCCTCCCTCTACACGCCGGACCAGGCGCGCGATCTCGTCGATGCGGCCGTGCTCGGCGTCATCCCGGCGGGCGAGTTCGCGGCGGGCGGCCACGCCGTCGATGCGGTGACGCGCCTCGCCCTGCGCAGTCTCGGAACCGGCGACGCAACGGCCGCCCCCTCGATCGGCCGCTGCCTTTATATCGCCTCCACACCCGCCGTCGCCGCCGCGCGGCGCAGCCTGGCCGAACGGATCGCCGCGCTGGCGGCTGGCGACGGCCAGCAGACGCTGCTGATCGACGGCGACCTCGCCGATACGGCCGCCTCCGAGCGGGCGGGATGGCTCGATCTCCTGCGCGGCGACGAGACGGTCGCCGATCTCGCCTATCGCAACGAGGGCGAAGGCTTCGCGCGGCTCGCTCGCGGCGGCGGCGACCCTTTCGCCGCCTCCGCGCGCGCCGGCTCCGACAGTTTCCGGCTGCGGCGCGTGCGGCGCAGCTACGATCTCGTCGCGCTCGACGGCGGCGCGATGGCCGACAACCTGCGTCTGAGCCCGCTCGCCGCCGAGGCCGATCTCGTGCTGCTCGTCGCCCGCGTCGGGGCGCCGCAGGCCGATGTCGTGCGCGAGGTCGAGGCGGCGCTCGCGGCGGGGGCGCGCTTCGACGCCGTGGCGCTGATTGACTTCGGCGACGCCTGAACCATGCGCCCCGCCCCGCCCGCGCTAAAGTCTGCGACTGCGGTTGCGACGATCGTGCTGATGGCGGTCTCCGGCGGCTTGCTGTGGGATCTCGGCTATAATTACGACGGCCTCACCGGCAGTCCCCTCACCAAAATCCACCCCTTCACTTATTTCATCTTCGCCGCTGTCGGTTGGCGCGCCGTGCAAAGCGGCAATCCCCTCGACTATGCGGAGGCGGCGCTCAGGCGGCGTCCGGCGGCGGTCTGGCTGCTCGCGCTCTCGGTCCTGCTCGTGCTCCAGGCGGTGCTGCGCGCGGGGCCCGGCATGGCGGGCTTCGTCGACACCTTCGGCGGCCCCGCCGCCTTCGCCCTCATCCTGGACGAATTCGACGAGACAGACCTCAAGCCGCTGCGCCTGGGGCTGCATGTCGTCATGACCGTCAACGCGCTGATGGGATTGTTCGAGTTCGCCACCCATCACCTGATCTTTCCCTACCGCCTCGACGGCGCGACGTTTCTCGAAGACACGCGTTCCAGCGCCTTGCAGGGCCATCCTCTCATGAACGCAGCGCTGACCGCGATCTACGTGCTGTCGCTGATGAGCGGCGCGAAATCGCTGCCGGCGCCGCTGCGCGCGCTGCTCATTCCGTTGCAATTCGCCGCGCTCGTGGTGTTTGGCGGCCGCACGGCGATCGTGGTTTCGCTGGCGTTGACGCCGTTCATCGCCGTCTACGCACTGTTCGCCGCGATGCGACGCGGGCGGGTGTCGCTCATCGGCGCGGCGGCGGCGATGGGCGCGGCGCCGCTGGTCGGGCTGGTCGTGCTGGTCGCGCTGGTGGCCGGCCTCGCCGATCCCTTGCTGATGCGTTTCGTCGATGACAGCGGCAGCGCTGAGACGCGCGTCATCATGTTCGATATGCTGCGCCCCTTCTCGCTAGGCCAGTTGATCGTCGGCCCCGACCTGGCTGAAGTCGATAACCTGCGCCGCCATTTCGGTCTTAAACTGGGCGTGGAAAACCCATTCGTCCGCATGACGCTCTATCAGGGCGGGTTCCTCATGGCGACGGTGTTCGCCAGCCTCGTCTGGTTCTTCCGCGAGTTGCTGCGCGGGCGGGGCTTTCGCGTTCTCGCGCCGATCGCGGCGGTGGCGGTGCTGCTCAATTCCTCGGAAAGCGTTTCCGTGAAGACCGACATTCTCGACAAGCTCGTGCTGATCTTCGTCTGCCTTTTCCCGCATCTGCGAGCAGCGTCCTTGGCTCGGCGCGCTTTCCGCGCGAGCGCCGGCGGGTCAAGCGCGCCACTCGCCCGCAGCCTCGGGCGGCCAAGGTCGGGGCGAGGCCAGGGCGCGCAAGAAAGGCCGACCGCCGCTGCGCACGCCCGCACATCCCCGACATAGATTGTCAGCCGCCGGCCCTTTGGACGGCTCTCGCCCTTCGCGCCAATTCGCTCCCCGCGTCGCCTCTGCGCGCGCCGCCAAAAGCCGCCGCGAGTCTGCGACGCGCCGGAACCTCGAAACGAGCGTAGACCGGGAACGACATCGCCACGACGGCTAAATAAGTCAGCGCCGCGCCCGCGAAAGCATAGCCGGAGTCCAGCCAACCGAACTTTCGAAGCACGAACAGGATCGGCAAAACCACGAGCGCGTGCAGAAGATAGATCGCATAGGATGCGTCCCCCA
>JAJYDD010000203.1 GCA_021777795.1 Pseudomonadota bacterium
CCGGCGCGGCGGCCAGGGCGAATAGAACCACGAACATGCAACCGCCCGCGCGCCTCATCGTAACGTCCATCCGCCGAAATTCGGCGCCGCCCGCCGAAAGGCGCACTGGCGCCTTGAAGGGGTGACAGACTAATATGTCGGAAAAGGGATCGGCGACGCGCCGAACAACGAGAGGAAAGTCCATGAGCGATCCATCGCGCAGCCAGGGCCGGCGCGGTCGCGGCGCATCGAGACCCGCCTCCGCCCCTACGTCGCAGATGAAGGCCGCGCAGCTTCCCGCCGCGAAACGCGCACAGCCGAAGCCGGAGAAAAAGACCGTCAAGGCGAAAGTCGTCGCGCCCGCACAAAAGCCGCGCAAGCGCCGCGTCGCGGCGATAGCGGCGCCTGTCGTGGCTCCCATGCCTATGGCGCCGCCCATGCCTGCCGCAGAACCCGCGGCTCCGCCGCCGCCCAAACCCGCCGCCGTCCCCAGCGCCCGCGAAACCCCGCTGCCGGATTTCGAGAAGCTGTCGCGCAACGTCGCCCGCTTCGTCGAGGAGGGCGGCAAGGCGCTGGCGGCGGTGCTGAAGCCGGTCGAGACCGGCGCGACGCCCCCGGTCGCGCCCAAGCCGGAGATGGCCGAGGTGTTCTCAGCCCTCGGCCGCGTCGCCGAATATTACGCGACCGACGCGCGCCGGGCGATGGAGGCGCAGACGGCGCTGTCGACCAAGTTTTTCGAACTCTGGGGCGCGACGATGAAGCGGCTCGGCGGCGAGAAAACGGAAGACGTCATCGCGCCCGAGCCCGGCGACAAGCGTTTCGCCGACCCCGAATGGCGCGACAATCCCTATTTCGACTTCATCAAACAGGCCTATATCCTCACCTCGCGCTGGGCCGACGATCTCGTCAGGCGCGCCGACGAACTCGATCCGCACACGCGCGACAAGGCCGCCTTCTACATGCGGCAGGTGACATCGGCGTTGTCGCCATCGAACTTTCTGGCCACCAACCCGGAGCTTTTGCGCGCCACCCTCGCCGAGAGCGGCGAGAACCTGGTGCGCGGCATGAAGATGATGGCCGAAGACATCGAGGCGGGCAAAGGCCAATTGCGCATCCGCCAAGCGGACGCCGCCAAGTTCAAGCTCGGCGTCAACCTCGCCGCCACGCCGGGCAAGGTGGTGTTCCGCAACGAGTTGATTGAACTCATCCAGTATGCGCCCTCGACGCCGACGGTCTACAAGCGGCCGCTGCTGATCGTGCCGCCGTGGATCAACAAATATTACGTGCTCGACCTCAACCCGGAAAAGAGCTTCATCCGCTGGGCGGTGGCGCAGGGGCTGACGGTGTTCGTCGTCTCCTGGGTCAACCCGGACGAGCGCCACATCGACAAGGGGTTCGAAGCCTATATGCGCGAAGGCATATTCGCCGCGCTCGAAGCCATCGAGGCGGCGACGGGGGAGGACGATGTCGCCGCCATAGGCTATTGCGTCGGCGGCACTCTGCTCGCCGTGACGCTCGCCTTCATGGCCGAGATCGGCGACAAGCGCATCTCCAGCGCCACTTTCTTCACCACCCAGGTCGATTTCGCCGACCCCGGCGACCTCAAAATCTTCGTTGACGCCGAGCAACTTCGGTTGACAGAGAAGAAAATGGCCGAAACCGGCTATCTCGAAGGCGCGCAGATGGCGACCGCCTTCAACATGCTGCGGCCCAATGATCTCATCTGGTCCTATTGGGTCAACAATTATCTCAAAGGCAAGGAGCCGATGGCGTTCGACCTTCTGGTCTGGAACTCCGACTCGACCCGGATGCCGGCGGCCAATCATCGCTTCTATCTGAGGCATTGCTATTTGCAGAACGATCTCACCAACGACCGGATGGTGATCGAGGGCCGCACGATCAGCCTCGCTAAGGTGAAGATCCCCATCTACGATCTGGCGGCGCGCGAAGACCATATCGCGCCGGCGCGCTCGGTGTTCAACGGCGCCAAATCCTTCGGCGGTCCGGTGCGCTATGTTATGGCCGGCTCCGGCCATATCGCGGGTGTGGTCAACCCGGCCGAAAAGCCGAAATATCAATTCTGGAGCGACGGGCCGCCCGAAGGGCGCTTCGAGGATTGGGTCGCCAGGGCCAAGGAAACGCCGGGTTCCTGGTGGGCGGACTGGTGCGCGTGGGTCACCGCGCAGGCGCCGCAGCGCGTCCCGGCTCGCGAGGTCGGCGCCGGCAAGCTGAAGCCGATTTGCGACGCCCCGGGGGAATATGTGCGGGTGAGGTCCTAGCCCGCACGCTTCAACCAGCGCGCGATCTGCGGCCACGCATCCTTCAGCGTGCGCTCGCCCATGAACAAACCGATGTGGCCGCCGGGAACCAACCGCTCGGCGACATCGGCGGAACCGACCAGCGTCTTGGCGGCGAACACCTGCTCGCGCGTGGTGATGTCGTCGCTCTCTCCGGCGAGCAGATAGACGGGGCAGCCGATCGCCTTCAAGTTCAGCCGCCGGCCGAGGCCGACGAACTCGCCCTTGGCGAACAGATTGGCCTTGAAGAGATCGCGGATGGCCTGGATGTACCAGCGCCCGGGCAGGTCGATCGGATTCTCATACCAGCTTGCGAAGGTCTCGCGCCGTTTCAGATAGGCGGGATCGTCGATGTGCTCGAAGAGATCGAGGTAGTCGGCAAGATAATGCTGCTCCGGATGCATGTTCTTCCAGCCGCGCAGCATGAACTCGCCTTTCATCACGCCGCCGCCGAGCGCGACCATCTCCTCGTAGAACGACATCGGCGAGGCGTTGACCATGCGTTTCAGCGGCCCGTCGCCGGCCTGGCAGTCGATCGGCGAGCCCGCGAGCACGAGCGCTGCGATCTTGGCGGGAAAGCGCGCCGCCAGCATCGCCGAAATCCAGCCGCCCTGGCAGAGGCCGACGAGATTGACGCGTCCGCCGAGATCGTCGACGGCGACGACGAGATCGGCGAGGTAATTGTCGATGTCGAGGTCTTTCATGTCCGGCGTCGCCGACTTCCAATCGGTCAACGCGACATGGCCGAGCCCTTCCGTCACCAGCGTCTCGACGAGGCTCTGGCCTTTCGCGTAATCGGCGATGACGGCCGTGTGGCCGGCGTAGGGGGCGACGACCAGGGTCGGCGTTCCGCCCGGCGTCCCGTAGTCGCGCAACGCCATCGTGCGCAGATCGAGGCGGAGTGCGTTGGCTGTGGCGAGTTTCGGCCGCAACTCCGCGTTGATCTTGATCTCCTCGCCGAGCAAGGCGACGTTCTTTGCGTAGAACTCGGCGCCCTCCTCGGCCATCGCGGCCCCGACCGCGACCGGCCAGAGAAAGGGCAAGCTCAGCGTGGCGAGCTTCGGAGCCTTGTGATTCGGCGCTTTCGACATGGGGCCTCCTGCGAACGAGGAGGCCCTATACGCGGCCGGCAAGGCGGCGAAACGACGAAGATCAACTCCCCAGCACGCCGCGCGCGGCCAGATGCCGCATCAGCGCCGCCGCGCCGAACTCCCAGCGCGCGCAATCCTGCGCGTGCTTCATGCGGTTGACAAGCCGGCCGAGCTTGTCGGCGGCGACCGTAACCACATCTCCGACCTTATGGGTGAACCCCAGCCCCTTCGCGTCGCGGTCCTGCACCGGCGCAAACATGGTGCCGAGATAGAGCGCCGCCCCGTCGGGATAATCATGGTGCGCGCCGATGAGTTGGGCGGCGAGATCGGCGGGATCGCGGCTGATTTCGCGCATCGACGAGCGGCCGTCGAGGCGGAAGCCGTCCTCGCCTTCGATGGTCAGCGAAATCTCCATCGCGCGCACGTCGTCGAGCGAGAAAGTCGCGTCGAAGAAGCGCAGGAACGGGCCGAGCGCGGCGCTGGCGTTCTGGTCCTTGGCCTTGCCGAGCAGCAGCGCGCTGCGGCCCTCGAAGTCGCGCAGATTGACGTCGTTGCCGAGCGTCGCGCCGACGATGCGGCCGTGCGAGGCGACGATGAGCGCCGCCTCCGGCTCCGGATTGTTCCAGTGGGAATGGGCGTGGAAGCCGGCGTCCGCGCCGCAGCCGACCGCCGACATCGGCTGCGCCTTGGTGAAGATCTCGGCGTCGGGCCCAATGCCGACTTCCAGATATTGCGACCACGCGCCCTCCGCGATCAGCGCCGCCTTCAGCCGCTCCGCCGCTGGCGAGCCGGGCTTCAGCGCCCGTAGGTCGTTGCCGATGAGCCGGCCCATCTCGGCGCGGATGCGCGTCGCGCTCTCCGGGTTTCCGCGCGCGCGCTCCTCGATCACGCGCTCCAGCATCGAGGTCGCGAAGGTGACGCCCGCCGCCTTGACCGCCTGGAGATCGACCGGGGCGAGCAGCCAGGGCCGCGAAGGATCGCGCCCATCGGACGGGGTGTTGGCGAGAATCTGGCCAAGCGCACCGATGCGTTCTCCGCCCGCCGCCCGGAGCGCCGCCGCCGGGTCGGGCTGCTCGGCAAGGTCGCGCATCGTCGCGAAGGCGGGCGTCACGTCGAAAACGCCGCCCTCGCGCACCGCGACCACCGCGGGGCCGCCCAAGTCCGGTCGATGCACGCGCGCCGCCAGCGCGCCGGCGAAGCCGTCGCTCGGCAGGATTTCCACTACAGAAAGCTGGGGATAAGGCATCGGGCATTTCCTCTTTTGCGTCATTTAGCGCTTTGCGTTGCCGTCGTCAGCCTCTAACATGTCAGCGGGAGGGTTCGGATGACGATGCAGGGGCGCGTCAACAGCAAGGCCGAGCAGGTGTACGACGCGGTGAAGGAAGCGATTTTGTCGGGCGAGTTGGAGCCCGGACAGGCGATCGACAAACTTGCCTTATGCGAAAAGCTCGGCGTCTCGCGATTTCCGGTCTCCGCCGCGATCAGCCGGCTCGCCTTCGAGCGGCTGGTGCGGGTCGAGCCGCAACATGGCTCCTTCGTCGCGCCGATCTCGGCCGACGATGTGCGTCAATATTTGTTCGTGCGCCGCGCGCTGGAAGGCGAAGTCGCCGCTGAAGCGGCGGTGCGGCTCGATGACCCCGCTCGCGCCGATCTCGCCGCCAACCTCGCCGAGGCCGAGGAGGCCGCGCGCGAGGAGGACCGGGCGAGCTTCTATATTTTCGACATCGGCTTCCATGCGCTTTTGACCCAGCACCTGGGCTTGAGCCGCAGCGAGGACATCCTCGACGGCGTGCGCCAGCAGTTGGAGCGACCGCGCCGCTTGTTGATGAACCCGCCAGGCCGCATGCAGCAAACGCTCGGCGAGCATCGCGCGATTTTCGCCGCCATCGAAGCGCGCGACCCCGAGGCCGCCCGCGCCGCCATGACCGACCATATCGCCGCCGTGTCCCGCACTTTCGAAGCGCTCGCTCGGGCAAAGCCAGAGCTTTTCGCGCCATAACCAGGAGTTCGCCATGACCGCCCCCCGCGCCCTGCGCCTCAACGGCGAAGACAATGTGCTGATCGCCGTCGAGGAGTTCCCTATCGGCAGCGCGCCTATGGGCGTCAGCGCGCGCGAGCGCGTGCCGCGCGGCCACAAGATGGCGGCCGCGCCCATCGCTTCCGGCGAACCGATCCGCAAGTTCGGCCAGATCATCGGCTTTGCGGCCAAGGACATCGCGCCCGGCGAATGGGTGCATGAGCACAATTGCGTGCTGCACGATTTCCAGCGCGATTACCGCTTCGGCCAGGACGCCAAGGCTGTCGATGTGCTGCCGGTCGAACAACAGGCGACCTTCGAGGGCTACCGTCGCGCCAACGGCAAGACCGGCACGCGCAATTATCTCGGCATCCTGACCAGCGTGAACTGCTCGGCGACGGTGGCGCGACTGATCGCGCGCGAGGCCGAAAAGCGCGGCTTGCTCGACGATTACCCTAATGTCGACGGCATCATCCCGCTCGTCCACGGCACCGGCTGCGGCATGGCCGCAAAGGGCGAGGGTTTCGAGGCGCTGAAGCGCACGCAATGGGGCTATGCCGGCAACCCGAACATGGGCGGCGTCATCATGGTGGGTCTGGGCTGCGAAGTGTTCCAGATCGGCCGCATGAAGGAGGAATACGGCATCGTCGAGAACGAGCTTTTCCACTCGATGACGATCCAGGCGACGGGCGGCACGCGCAAGACCGTCGAGGCCGGGCTGGAGCGGATCAAGGCGATGCTGCCGATCCTCGACAAGGCCCGGCGCGAGACGCGGCCGGCCGGCGAATTGATGCTGGCGCTGCAATGCGGCGGCTCCGACGGCTATTCCGGCATCACCGCCAATCCCGCGCTGGGCGCGGCGGCCGACATTCTCGTGCGCAACGGCGGCACGGCGATCCTCTCGGAAACGCCGGAGATCTACGGGGCCGAACATCTGCTGACCGCCCGCGCGGCCAGCCGCGAGATCGGCGACAAACTCGTCGGCCTCATCAAGTGGTGGGAGGATTACACCGCCCGCAACGGCGGCGAGATGAACAACAATCCCTCGCCCGGCAACAAAGCCGGCGGCTTGACGACGATCCTCGAAAAATCGCTCGGCGCCGCCGCCAAGGGCGGCACCACGCCGCTCAACGGCGTCTACCGCTACGCCGAACCCGTCACCGCCAAGGGCTTCGTTTACATGGACACCCCCGGCTACGATCCCGTCTCGGCGACGGGGCAGGTGGCGGGCGGCGCCAACGTGCTGTGCTTCACCACCGGGCGCGGCTCGGCTTACGGCTGCAAGCCGACCCCGTCGATCAAGCTCGCCACCAACTCCGAGACCTACCGCCGCATGACCGAGGACATGGACATCAATTGCGGCGACGTGCTCGACGGAATCTCCATCGAGGCCAAGGGCCGGGAAATCTTCGACAAGGTGCTGAAAGTGGCGAGCGGCGAGCGTTCCAAATCGGAGGAACTGGGTTACGGTGACGCGGAATTTGCGCCCTGGCAAATCGGGGCGACGATGTGACCCAGGCGCTGCTGTTCGATCTCGACGGCACGCTGATCGACAGCGACCCCGACCACCTCATCGCGTTCCAGGAGGTTTTCGCGCCGCATGGGATCGCGCTCGACCACGCGCTTTATACGAGCCAGATCATGGGCGCCTCGAACGCGATGATCGGCGACCGCTTCCTCGCTCATCTTCCGGTCGAGGAGCGGTTGGCGGTGTTGGAGGCCAAGGAGGCGGCTTTTCGCGCGCGCATGAGTGCGACGGCGACGCCGACGCGCGGCGCGGCCGAGTTGTTGGCCTACGCCGAGGCGCGAGGGCTGCCGCGCGCGGTCGTCACCAATGCGCCG
>JAJYDD010000204.1 GCA_021777795.1 Pseudomonadota bacterium
TGTGGATGGCGCCGGTGACCGCGCAGGTGATGATGACTTTTTGGCTCGCCATGTCGTTTCCTCGTTCTCGCCGGAACCCGCTTCGCCGCTTTTCTATCGCTTCCGCGCGAGGCCGTCGACGCCGCCGCCGGATGCGCTAAATCTCATAATCCGGCAAGGCCCTTCGCCGCGCCATCTCCTTCGCCTCGGCCAGCAGCAGCGCCTCGAAGGCGAGCGCCGCCTGGCTGCGGAAGCGCTCCTTGTGGCGGATGAGCGCGAAGCGGCGCGGCGGCAGCGCATAGGCGATGCGGGTCAGCCGTCCCGATTGAAAATAAGGCAGGGCGACGAGTTCCGAGACGACGGTGAGACAGTCGCTGCCCGCCACCGCCGCGCATACCGCCTC
The DNA here is from genome assembly GCA_021777795.1 of Pseudomonadota bacterium. GTDB lineage: Bacteria > Pseudomonadota > Alphaproteobacteria > Rhizobiales > Beijerinckiaceae > Roseiarcus. The sequence continues at coordinate 383 of JAJYDD010000204.1, forward strand.
GTTGGTCGGCAAGGTCAAAGCGACGTCGAGGCTCTCGGGTTTTAGTCCCGCCGCCCGCATCGCGGCCTCGAACAGGGCGCGCGTGCCAGAGCCGGGCTCGCGCATCACCCATTGCGAGGCCTGCAATTCGCCGGCCTTGACCTCGGCGCGGCGCGACAGCGGATGCTGCGGCGCGCCGACGACGACCAGCCAGTCGTCGGCGAGCGGCGTTGCGGCCAGCGCGGGTTCGGCGATCGCGCCCTCGATGCAGCCGATCTCGACCTCGCCCGCCAGAACAGCGGCGGCGACGGTCGCCGTGTTGCCCTCCACGAGGCGGATGGCGACGCCGGGATGGGCGACGGCGAAGCGCAGCAGCAGCGGCGGCAGCCAATGGCTGGCCAGCGTCTGGCTGGCGGCCAGCGCGAGCCGGCCGCGCTTCAGCCCCGCCAGTTCCTGCAAGGCGATCTCGGCGGCGGCGGCGGCGCTCAACACCGCCTGCGCCTGGGGCAGAAATTCCCGCCCGGCCTGGCTCAATTCCAGCCGCCGCGCCACGCGATGGAACAGCTTGACCCCGTGCCGGCCCTCCAGCGCCTGAATGGCGGCGGTCGCCGCCGAGGGCGACAGATGCGCGGCCTTGGCGCCTTCAGTCAGATGCTGGCGCTCGGCGACGGCGAGGAAGATGCGCAATTGTTCGAGCGTCATTTGGAAATGTCGAATGAAACAGACATAACGTTCTAATGGATTGAACATAAGCGAGGGCGTAAATCAAGCGGCAAGAGGTTCCCCATGTCGAACGCGCTTGCTTTTCCCCGCAAAATCCTGCCCGGCCTCGCGCTTTGCGCCGCCGTCTCGGCGCTCGCCTATGCCGGCGACGCGCTGGAGGCGCATGTCTTCGGCAAGGCGTGGCTGGAGACGCTGGTGCTCGCCATTGTCATCGGCGCCGTCGTGCGCACGGCCTGGACGCCGCCGCCCGCCTTCACCGACGGCGTCGCCTTCTCGGCCAAGACGCTGCTGGAAATCGCCATCGTGCTGCTCGGCCTTTCGGTCAGCTACGGCGCCCTGGTCGCGGCGGGGCCGGCCCTCATCGGCGGCATCGCGGTCGTCGTATGCGCCGCCATCGCCATCAGCTACGGCATCGGGCGAGGCTTCGGCTTGCCGCACAAGCTCGCGGTGCTCATCGCCTGCGGCAATTCGATCTGCGGTAATTCCGCCATCGCCGCCGCCGCGCCGGTCATCCGCGCCGACAGCCACGACATCGCCGCCTCGATCGCCTTTACGGCGGTGCTCGGCGTGATCGTGGTGTTGATGCTGCCGCTCGCCGGGCAGGTCCTGCATCTGAGCCAGTTGCAATATGGCGTTCTGGCGGGGCTCACCGTCTATGCCGTGCCGCAGGTTCTGGCCGCCACGGCGCCGATGGGCGCGATCAGCGTGCAGATCGGCGCGCTGGTGAAGCTCGGGCGCGTGCTGATGCTGGGGCCGGTGCTGTTCGGGCTGGCCGTGTTCGGCGGGGCCGGGGCTGCCGCCTCGCAGGACAAGGTGGGCTGGCGTCAGTTGGCGCCGCCGTTCATCCTTGGCTTTCTGGGGATGATCGGCGTGCGCGCGACCGGGTGGCTCTCCCCCTCGATGCTCGACGCTGCGGCGACGGCCTCCAGCGTGCTGACCATCATGGCGATGGCGGCGCTGGGCGTCGGCGTCGACGCCCGCTCGGTCGCCCGCGCTGGCGCGCGCGTCACCGTCGTCGTCGTGGCCTCGCTTCTGGCCCTCGGGGCGATCAGCCTGACGCTGATCTTCGCGCTCGGCCTGCGCTGATCGCGCTTGCTTGGATCGAAATGTTCCTGCTAGTTTGTTCGCATACAAATGAAGCAGGGACTCGTGGCCTTTCCCGAGCGCCGCTCATTTGCGGGGGACTGGCGGTGAGAGAGGCGAAGCGTTGGGCGCTGCGCGTCAACGGCGCGGATCGCGCCGTGCAGGGGGAGCCGCACGTCCCGCTGCTGCATTTTCTGCGCAACGATCTCGCGCTCAACTCGCCGAAATTCGGCTGCGGCCTGGGCCAATGCGGGGCCTGCACGGTGCTCATCGACGGCGTCGCGGCGCGCGCTTGCGCCGTGCCTGTGCGCCTCGCCGAGGGGCGCGACATCGTCACTCTGGAGGGCCTTGCCGCCGCCGGACCCGATCCGCTGCAAGTTGCCTTCGTGCGCGCCCAGGCGGCCCAATGCGGCTATTGCATCGCCGGCATGATTATGACCGCCAAGGCGTTCCTCGCCGTTCGCCCCGACCCCAGCGAGGCCGAAGTGCGCGAGGCCCTGCGCTACAATCTCTGCCGTTGCGGCACGCATGTTGAGATCGTGCGCGCGGTGTTGCTGGCGGCGGAGATCGCCCGCGCCGACGCGGCGGCGTCATGAGCGCTCCCCCGGCGTCGCGCCGCGCGCTGCTGAGGCGCGGCGGGATCATCGCCGTCGTCGAGCCGCGCAAGGGCGCGCGCGAGGACGACGTCGATATCCATGTCTGCCTGACGGCGGAGGGGCGCGTCTTCGCCTTCAGCGGCCATGTCGATCTCGGCACCGGCATCCGCACCGCGCTCGCCCAGATGGTGGCCGAGGAACTCGATTTCCCCTTCGCGGCGGTCGAGATGGCGCTCGGCGACACCGCCGAGACGCCGGACCAGGGCCCGACCATCGCCAGCGAAACCATCCAGGTGACCTCGCGGGCAATGCGGATCGCCGCGACCCAGATTCGCGCCGCGCTGCTGGCGCGCGCCGCCAGCGCCCTGCAATGCGACGTCGCGGCCCTGACGCTGGCAGCGGGCGTGCTTTCGAGCGCCTCTGGCGATGCGGTCGATCTCAGCGCGCTGCTGGCCAATGAACGCATCCTGCTGCCGCTGGCGCCGGAGGCCGAGTTCAAACCCGTCGAGCGCCACAGTCTGATCGGGACCGCCGTCCCCCGCGTCGATATCCCCGCCAAGGTCGAGGGCGGCTTCGTCTATGTCCATGACGTGCGCGTGCCCGGCATGTTGCACGGCCGGGTGGTGCGGCCGCCCTATTCCGGGCTGGACGGCGGCGATTTCGTCGGCCGCAGCCTCATTTCCGTCGATAGACTCTCCGTCGCCGATGTTCCCGGCGTGCGCGCGGTGGTCGTCGAGGGCGATTTCGTCGGCGTCGTCGCCGAGCGCGAGGAGCAGGCGGCGGAAGCGGCGCTGAAGCTGAAGGCGCAATGGCGCGACTTCCGGCCGCCCGATCTCTCCGACGTCGCGCAGGCGATCCGCGCCCATCCCGCGACGCCGCGCGTACTGCTCGAAAAGGGCGATGTCGAGCGCGCGCTCGGGCGTCTCGAAACGAGGCTCGATCGCACTTACGTCTGGCCCTATCAGATGCACGGCTCGATCGGCCCCTCCTGCGCCGTCGCCGATTTTCGCGCCGACGGCCTCACCGTCTGGACCGGCAGCCAGAACCCGCATCGCCTGCTGAAAGACTTGGCGCTGCTGACGGGCCTGGCGCCGGAGCGCATCGAGATCATCCGCCACGAGGCAGCCGGCTGTTATGGCCGCAATGGCGCCGATGACGTCGCCGCCGACGCCGCGCTGCTCTCCAAGGCGGTCGGCGCGCCGGTGCGCGTGCAACTGACGCGCGAGCAGGAGCATCTGTGGGAGCCCAAGGGCGCCGCGCAACTCATGGAGATCAAGGGCGGGCTCGGCGTCGGGGCGACGCTGAAAGCCTATGATTTCCACACTTGGTATCCCTCCAACGACGCCCCGACCCTGGCGCTGCTGTTGACCGGCCGCCTGCCCAACACGCCCTCGGCGCTGAAGATGGGCGACCGCACCGCCCTCCCCGCTTACGATTACGAGAACATGCGGCTGACGGCCTATGACATGGCGCCGATCGTGCGCGCCTCGTGGATGCGCGGCGTCTCGGCGATGCCCAACGTGTTCGCGCATGAGAGCTATATCGACGAACTCGCGCACGAGGCCGGCGTCGATCCCGTCGAATTCCGCTTGGCGCACATTGACGATGAGCGCGCCGCGGACCTCGTGCGCGCCACCGCCGAGCGCGCCGGCTGGACGCCGCGCACCGCACCGCGCGGCGAGGGCGAGATCCTGCGCGGGCGCGGCTTCGCGCAGGCGCGCTATGTGCATGGGAACTGGCCGGGCGTCGGCGCCGCGTGGTCGGCCTGGGTCGCCGATGTCGCCGTCAACCGCGCCACCGGCGAGGTGACGGTCAGCCGCGTCGTCGTCGGCCAGGACACCGGGATGATGGTCAACCCGGCGGGCGTCGCGCACCAGATCCACGGCAACGTGCTGCAATCGACCAGCCGGGTGCTGCGCGAGGAAGTGACGTTCTCGGAAACTACAGCCGTCGCCAGCCGCGATTGGGGCGGCTATCCGGTGCTGACCTTCCCGGAACTGCCCGCGATCGACGTTCTGCTGGTCGACCGGCAAAGCGAGCCGCCGCTGGGCGCCGGCGAATCCGCCTCCGTGCCGAGCGCTGCGGCCATCGCCAACGCCGTCTTCGACGCAACCGGCGTGCGTTTTCGCGAGATGCCGCTGACGCCCGAGCGCGTGCTGGCGGGGCTTGCCGGCGCGCCGCTCGCCAAGCCGGCGAAGCGCGAGACGCCCAAGACCCGCTGGCGCGGGCTCGGCGCGGCGCTCGCGGGCGCGGCCAGTTTCGCCGCCGTCTCCTTCGCGATCGCCCCGGCGATGGCGCCCATCGCGCGCCCCGATCCCGCGACGTGGTCGGCAGCGACGATCGAACACGGCCGCCAACTCGCCGCGCTCGGCGCCTGCGCGACTTGCCACACCGCCAAGGACGGCGTGGCCTATGCCGGCGGGCTCGCGCTGGAAACCCCGTTCGGGGTCGTGACGACGACCAACATCACGCCTGATGTCGAGACCGGCATCGGCGCCTGGTCCTATCCGGCCTTCGCGCGGGCGATGCGCGACGGGCTGCACCGCGACGGCCGCCATCTCTATCCCGCCTTCCCCTATCCGAGTTTCGCCAAGACCAGTGACGCCGACCTCCAGGCGCTCTACGCCTTCCTGATGGCGCAGCCGGCCGTGCGCCAGCGCAACGTCGCCAGCCGCCTGACCTTCCCCTTCAACCTGCGGCCGCTGATGGCCGGCTGGAACCTGTTGTTCAACCGCCAGCGCGACATCGCGCCGGACCCCGCCCGCTCGGCCGAATGGAACCGGGGCCGCTATCTCGTCGACGGCCTCGGCCATTGCGGCGCCTGCCACACGCCGCGCAACCTGCTCGGCGCCGAGCGCGCCGGCGCCTATCTCGCCGGCGGCGTGGCGGAGGGCTGGGAGGCGCCGGCGCTTACAGGCGCGTCGCTGGGTCCGATCCCGTGGAGCGAGGCGGAATTTTACCGCTATCTGAAGACGGGCGCCTCGCAATATCACGGAGCGGCATCGGGGCCGATGGCGCCCGTGGTGGCGGAACTGCGCGCGCTGCCGGACGTCGATATCCGTGCGATGGCGGCCTATCTCGCCTCGTTCAGCCCAAAGCCGCCGGACGCCGAGGCGCGCGCCGCCGAGATCGAACAACGCACGTCACGCGCCGCCAACCCCGCGACCTCGCCCATCGCGCGCCTCTACGAGGGCGGCTGCGCGGCCTGCCACGAGACCGGACGCGCCGCGCCCTTGTTCAACGCCGGGCCGGCGCTGGGGCTGTCGTCGAAAGTCTCGGCCGCGACGCCCGCCAATTTCGTCAACCTGTTGATCGAGGGCGCCCAGCACGGCATCGGTTCGATGCCGTCCTTCGCCGCCGCGCTCGACGATGGCCAGATCGTCGATCTCGCCCGCTACGTGCGCGCCCGATTCGCGCCGGAGCAGCCGCCCTGGCGCGACATCGAGACGGCGGCGGCGAACGCGCGGCGGCGTTAGCGCGGCGCGCCGCCGAGTTCGTCCAGAATCGGGCAATCGGGGCGCGCGTCGCCGTGGCAACATTCCACCAACTGCGCCAGCGTCGCGGCCATGCCGCGCAATTCGGCGATGCGCTGTTCGAGATCGGCGAGATGGCGGACGGCGAGCTGGCGCACCTCGCGGCTCGGCCGGCCGCGGTCGCGCCACAGCGCCAGCAGCGCGCCGATCTCGGCCATCGAGAAACCGAGCTTTCTCGCCCGGCCGATGAAGCGCAATTCGTGCACTTCCGGCTCGCCATAGTCGCGATAGCTGTTGTCGCGCCGGGCGGGCGGCGGCAGCAGGCCAATCGCCTCGTAATGGCGGATCATCTTGGCGCTGACGCCCGAGGCCTGCGCAGCGGCGCCGATGTTCATGGTGCGAGTTCCGTTGAGCTTCCCATGATGGGAAGATTTAGCGCGCGGCGTGACCGCCCGCAAGCCGGGGTTCACACCTCCAGCCACTCGCGCCGCACTTGGGCGTTGTGTTCCAGGGACGCCGGCGTGCCCTCGAAGACGATGCGCCCCTGGCCCATGACATAGAGCCGCTGGCTGATCTTGAGCGCGATGGTCAGCTTCTGCTCGACCAGCAGAACCGCCACGCCGCGCGCCGCCACTTGCGCCAGCATGTCGCCGAGCAACGCGACGATCATCGGCGCCAGCCCCTCCGTCGGCTCATCGACCATGATGAGATCGGGATCGCCCATCAGCGTGCGGCAGATGGTCAACATCTGCTGTTCGCCGCCGGAAAGCACGCCCGCCGCCGTGTCGATGCGGTCCTTCAACTGCGGAAAGGCGTTGAACGTGTCGGCCAGCGTCCAGCGTCGCGACGGACCCGAAGCCTTCTCGCCTAGCAGCAGATTTTGCCGCACCGTCAGCGTCGGGAAGATGTCGCGGTTTTCCGGCACGCAACCGACGCCGAGCCGCGCCACCTCATGCGGCTTCAGTCCC
>JAJYDD010000205.1 GCA_021777795.1 Pseudomonadota bacterium
CTATTTGGTTGGTCAGGAATATGCCGCGCGCGTTGACGTCGAAATTGAAATCCCACTCCGCGTCGGTAAGGTCGAGCGCGTGGCTCATGGTCGAAACGCCGGCGTTGGCGACCAGCACGTCGAAGCCGCCCATCAGCCGCTCGGCCTGCGCGAAAGCCGCCTCCACCGAGGCGCGCTGGCGCACGTCGACGCCGACCGCATGGCCGCCGATCTCGCGCGCCGCCGTCTCGGCGCCGGCGAGATCGAGATCGGCGATGGTCACTTGCGCGGATTGTTGGGCGAGCGCAGCGGCGATGGCGCGGCCGATGCCTGCGGCGCCGCCGGTGACGATGGCCTTCGCGCCAGCGAGTTCGGGGAAGATGGCTGTCGACATTCGCGTTCATATACCAACAAAAACGTACATATCAACCAAGAAAATGTTTGAATCTGTTCGCTTCAGCCGCTAATCCCAGGGCGCTCGAAGGAGACTTGCACGGATATGGATGAAACGCACGCCGTGGAGCGGCGCCCCGCGCCGGAGAAAGCCAGGGTTCCCGCCGCCGTGCGCCACGCCTTCATCCTGCGCGCGCTCGGCGAGGTCGGCGCCGTCACCGTGGCCGATGTCGCCCAGCGGCTCGGCGTCTCCGACATGACGATCCGGCGCGATCTCGGCGACCTCGAACGCGAGGGCCGGCTTTCGCGCACCCACGGCGGGGCGGTGCGCGGCGGCGCGCCCGAGCCCGAGCCCGCGCCCGCGCCGAGCCTTGCCGCCGAGCCGACCTTCGAATCGCGCCTCAACAAGAACGCGCTCGCCAAGCGCGCCATCGCCGCCGCGGCGGCTGTCGCGGCCGAGGGCGCGCAGGCCATCGCGCTCGATGTCGGCGCCACGACCTACTGGCTCGCCGGGCTTCTGGCCGAGCGCCGGCAGGCGAAGATCTTCACCAACAGCCTGCGCATCGCCGCCCGCCTCGGCGAGGGCCGCGCCGAGGTCTATCTGCCGGGCGGCCGGCTGCGCGGCGACGAGATGACGATTTCCGGCCCCTCGGCGATCGAACAATTCGAGGCTCTGTGGTTCGACGTCGCCTTTATCGGCGCCTCGGGCCTGACGGCCGAGGGCGCCTACGATTATTCCTTCGACGACGCCGAGATGAAGCGGGTTTATCTCAGCCGCGCCACGCGCAAGATCGCCTTGTGCGATTCCTCGAAGTTCAACGCGATGTCGCTGGTGCGCTTCGCCCCGCTTTCGCATTTCGACACGCTCATCACCGACGCCGCCCCGCCCCCCGACCTCGCCGCCGCGCTCGCCGCCGCCGGCGTCGCGGTGGAAATCGCGCGCGCCGTCGGCTGAGCGATCCAGGGAGCCACGCCATGCCGTTCGGATTTTTCGGAGACAAGAAGAAGGCCGTCATCGCGATGGCCCATATCGGCGCGCTGCCCGGCGCGCCCGATTACGACGTCGACGGCGGCGTAGAGAAGCTGATCGAGGGCGTGCTCGCCGATCTCGCCCGGCTTCAGGACGGCGGCGTCGATGCGGTGATGTTCGGCAACGAGTTCGACCGGCCCTATCAATTGAAGGCGCCGCCGGAAGGCATCGCGGCGATGACGGCGGTCATCCAGGCGGTCAAGCCGGCGCTCCGCGTGCCCTTCGGCGTCAATTACCTCTGGGACCCGCTCGCCAGCGTCGCCATCGCGGCGGCGACAGGCGCGCAATTCGTGCGCGAAATCTTCACCGGGGTTTTCGCCTCCGATATGGGGCTGTGGGCGCCGGATTGCGCGGCGCCTGCGCGGCTCCGGGCGCAACTCGGCCGCCGCGACCTCAAGCTGATGTTCAACATCAATGCCGAATTCGCCTATTCGCTCGACCAGCGGCCGATCGAATTGAGGGCGCGCAGCGCCGTGTTCTCCTCGCTCGCCGACGCGATCCTGATCTCGGGGCCGCTGACCGGCGAATCCGTCGACCGCTCGAATCTGGCCAAGGCGCGGGAGGCGCTGCCCGACACGCCGCTGTTCGCCAACACCGGGGTCACGCTCGACAATGTCGCCGACATCCTGCGCCTGGCCGACGGCGTTATCATCGGCACCCACCTGAAAGTGGACGGCGTCACCTGGAACCCCGTTGACGGCGAGCGCGTCAAGCGCTTCATGCAGGCGGTCGCCGCGTTGCGCTGAGGCGTCGCCGTCTTCCTCGCCGCGTCGAATGCGCGCTTGAGAAGCGCGCGGGGCGACCTATGAAGGGCGCATGAGTCAGACCTTGGAGCCTCCGAAAGCGCGCCCGGCGCCGGCCGCCGCTTTCGTCGCCTCGGCGCGCGAGCCGCGCCTGCGGCGGCTGTTGCTGTCGCTGGCGATCGGCTTTGGCCTCGTCGCCTTCGTCGTCGTCTTCGGCGGCGTCGCGCGCGATCTCGATTACGCCGCCACGATCCACACGCTGCACCGCCTGCCGGCGTCGTCGCTGGCGCTGTCGGTGCTGATGACGGCGCTGAGCTTCGCCGGCGTCATTGGCCGCGAGGCGACGGCGCTGCGCTACGTCGGCGCGCGTGCGCCGCGGCTGGCGGTGCTGGTGGGCGGCCTCGCCTCGGCGGCGCTCGGCAATGTCGCGGGCTTCGGCGTGCTGACGGCGGCGGCGGTGCGCTATCGCATCTATGGCGCCGTTGGCGTCGACGCCTATGCGGTGGCGCGCATCGTCGGTTTCGTGCTGGCGAGCTTCGTGATCGGACTGGCGGCCGTCGGCGGCGGCGCGGCGCTGGCGCGCGCGCCGGAAGTGGCGGCGATGTTCGGCTGGTCGCCGGAACTGGTGGCCGGCCTCGGCGTCGCCGCGCTCGGTTTCGTGGCGGCGCTGCTGGGGCTCGGCGCGCCGCTGCTGCGGTTTTTCGGGCTGGCGGACGCTCTCCCCGGACGCGGGCTCATCGCGCTACAGACGCTGTGGACCGGCGTGCGGCTCATCGGCGCGGCGGCGGCGCTGTGGGCGTTGCTGCCGCCGGGGCAGATCGGGCTGTTGTCCTTCGTGCCGCTTTTCGCCGCCGCCACCGCGCTCGGCGCACTCTCCCATGTGCCGGCGGGCGCCGGCGTGCTCGAATTCGTGCTGCTGTGGGCGTTGCGCAGCCGTGCGCCCAGCGAGGCGGTGGCCGCCGCGCTCATCGCCTATCGCGCCATCTATTACGTGCTGCCGCTGGCGCTGTCGGCGGCGATCCTGGCCGCCTTCGAGTGGCGCGTCGCCTTCGATCCGAAAATGCCGCGCGCCGACGCCAAGCTCGCCCGGGCGGCGGCGCAATTGACGCCGACCTTCGTCGGCGCTGTCGCCTTCGCCATTGGCGTGATCCTCGTTTTCTCCGGCGCGACGCCGATCTACCACAAGCGGCTGTCGCTGCTCGCCCATCACGCGCCCTTGTGGTCGGTGGAGACGGCGAGCCTGTTCGGCAGCGTGCTCGGCGTCGGCTTCCTGTTCCTGGCGCGCGGCCTTATTGGCCGGCGCGACGGGGCGTGGCGGCTGGCGGCGGCGGCGACGCTGGCGAGCCTCGCCTTCGCGCTGCTGAAGGGCCTGGCCTTCGGCGAAGCGGCGCTGCTGGTCTGCTTCCTGGCGCTGCTGCTGGCGACGCGGCCGCTGTTCAACCGGCCGACCTCGCTGTTCGACCAGCCTTTCACCTTTGGCTGGTTCGCGGCGGTCGGGGCGATCCTGGCGGCGGCTTTCGGCGTGCTGTGGCTGGCCTTTCACAATGCGCCGTCGCGCTCCGACGATTTCATGGCCTTCGCCTTCGACGCCCAGGCGCCGCGGGCGCTGCGCGCCCTGCTCGGCGCCTGCCTGGCCGTCGCGGGCCTGGCGACGTGGCAGTTGCTGCGCGCGCCCTCCGGTCGGCCGGCGACGCCGGATCCGGCGACGCTCGCCCGGGCGGGCGCGGTGATCGAGGCCCAGCCGCGCAGCGAGGCCAAGATGGCGCTGATGGGCGACAAGGCGCTGCTGTTCTCCGATTCCGGCCGCGCCTTTCTCATGTATGGCAAGCAAGGGCGAAGCTGGATCGCGCTCTACGATCCCGTCGGCCCGCGCGAGGAATGGCGCGAGCTGATCGAGCGTTTCCTGCGGCTGGCCGCCGAGCATGGCGGGCGCGCCCATATCTATCAGGCGCGGCCGGAATGTCTGTCGTTCTATCTCGACCTCGGCTTCACCGCGACCAAGCTCGGCGAGGAGGCGGTGATCGACCTTTCCGGCTTCACGCTGAAGGGCGGAAGCTGCCACCATCTGCGCTATGCGCTGAAGCGCGGCGAACGCGACGGGCTCGCCTTCGAGTGGGTGTCGGCCGAGGCGCGCTTCGACGATCTCGCGCTCATCTCGGCCGAATGGCTGGAGGCGCGGCGCGGCGAGGAGAAGGGGTTCTCGGTCGCCGCCTTCGAGCCGGGCTTCCTGGCCGCCCAGCGCGTCGCCTTGCTCAGCGAGCGCGGCCGGCCCGTCGCCTTCGCCAGCGTGATGACCGCTGGCCGTGAGGCGACGCTCGGCCTGTTGCGCTCGGCGGAGGCTGAGAGCCCGGCGGCGATGGAGTTCCTGATCTGCCGGCTGGCGGTGGCTCTGCGCGACGAGGGGTTCGCCCGTTTCAGCCTCGGCGCCGCTCCGCTGGCGGGGGTCGGGGCCGCGCCGCTGCCCTCGCGCTGGAGCCGGCTCGCCGGGTTCCTGTGGCGGCACGGCGATCGCTTCTACAGCTTCCAGGGCCTGCGCGCGTTCAAGAACAAGTTCAACCCCGCCTGGGAGCCGCGCTATTTCATCTCCTCGGGGTCGCTGGGGCCGTTCGTGGCGCTGGCCGATGCGGTGCGGTTGATCGGCTCATCGTCGCTAAAGAGCGGAGAGACCTGAATGTTCGCGCGCGCCGCGCTCGCGCTATGGCTGGCGCTCGTCGGCCTCGCCCCGGCTGAGGCCGCCGACGGCGGGCGCTATGGCCAGATCGAAGTCGTCGCGCCGAAGACGGCGCCACGCGGCCTCGTCATCCTGTTCTCCGACGCCGGCGGGCTGAAACCGCGCGACCGGGCGCGGCTCGACGCCATCGCCGACGCCGGCGCTATCGCCGTCGGCGTGAACGCCGAGCAATATCTGGCCAACGTCGCCAAGGCCGAGCCCGGCTGCCTCATCCTGTTCCGCGACGCCGAGCAACTGAGCCGGCAGTTGCAGCGCGAGCATCCGGGGCCGCTCTATCGCGTGCCCGTCGTCGCCGGCGAGGGGCTCGGCGGCGCGCTCGCCGGGCGCATCGTCGCGCAATCGCCGTTGCAGACCGTCGGCGGCGCGCTGAGCCTCGATCCCGCCGCCGCCTTGCCTTTGCAGCGCGAACTCTGCCCGCGCCCGCTTGAAGGCGACGACCGCCAGGGGCCGGGCACGGTGGACGCGCCGGTGCTGAAGAACCCCTGGGACGTTGCGCTGACCCCCGCCTACCCGGCGCCGCAGCGCGCCCGACTCGTCGCGATGGCGGGGCGCGTGAAACTCATGCAGGTGCGCGACTTGGCGAGCGCGCCGGATGCGGCGGCCTTTGCCGATCTCATCCGCCCGTTCCTGGCGCCGGTGAAGGCGGCGACCGTCGACGGGCTGCCGTTGGTCGAAATGCCGGCGATGCCGCGCACCCGGCGCATGGCGGTGTTTCTCTCCGGCGACGGCGGCTGGCGCGATGTCGACAAGCGTGTGTCGGAGAAATTGCAGAGCCTCGGCGTCTCCGTCGTCGGCTGGGATTCGCTGCGCTATTTCTGGCGCCGCAAGACGCCGGACGAAGTCGCCGCCGACCTCGCCGCCGTGATCTCCGCCTATACGCGCAAATGGGGCGCGGACCAGGTGGCGCTGATCGGCTTCTCCTTCGGCGCCAGCGTCATTCCCTTTCTCTACGATAGGCTCGATCCTTCGCTGCGCGCCCATATCACGATGATCTCCCTGCTGAGCCCGGGGCAGGCGGCGGATTGGGAGATTCGCGTCGTCGGCTGGTTCGGCGCCGGCCCGAGTTCGGAAGCGACGCCGCTCGCGCCCGTCGTCGCCGCGACGCCCGGCGCGCGCGTGCAATGTTTCTATGGCGACCGCGACGCCGAGAATTCCTGCGCGCTATTCGCGGCTAGGGGCGCCGAGCTGTTCAAGAAACACGGCGACCATCACATGGGCGGCGATTACGATCTCATCGCCAAGCAGATATTCGACGGCTTCAACCGCCGCGCCGCGACTTCGCTGGGCGCGACGCCCTAACTGCGGGAGGACAGGATGCTCGTCAAGCGTTTCGCCGAGGCCAAGCCCTATGAGGCGCCCAACCATCGCGGCGTCGTCGGTCTGCGGCTACAGGGCTTCGAGCCGGGCGGGCCGACCAACCAATGGGTCGGCTTCTCGCAATTCCTGCCCGGCGGCGGCGCGGGGCCGGATGCGACGCCATTCGAGAAGGTCTATGTCGTGCTCGAAGGCCGCATGACGGTCATTGTCGGCGGTGAGGAGACCGTGCTCGGGCCGATGGATTCCTGCACCATCGCGCCGGGGGAGATGCGGGAGATCGTCAACCGCGATAACGCGGTCTGCAAGATGCTGGTCGTCATCCCCTATCCGGCGCGCTAAATCCCGCGCTTGCGGCGCGATTCGGCGACGCTCTCGTCGCCGACATACCAATCCTTGGCCGCCACTTCCTCGAACACGACCCAGACGCTGGTTTTCGGCAGGCCCGTCGTCTCCGAGATGGCGGCGGCGACCTTCGCGGCGATGGCCGCCTTCTTGGCCTCGGGATCGCCGGCGAGGCCTTCGCGCACGATCTGGATGTTGACCATCGGCATCGGTTTTCTCCCTTGTTATCGGCTGGCCTTCTCGCCGCCGGCGGCGGCGATGATAGCGACGATGATGAGGCCGGTCAGCAGCAGGCGCAAGCCGGCGCTGACGCCAAAGGTATTGAGCATGGTCTGCAACAGCACCAGGAACAGCGCGCCGCCCCAGACGCCGGGCACATTCGCCTTGCCGCCGGCGACCGAGGTGCCGCCGATGACCACGACCGCGATCGACAGCAACTGATATTCGTCGCCGATGTCGATATTGGCGCCGCGGAAATAACCGGCGAGCAGCGCGCCGTCGAGGCCGGCGAGGCCGCCGCACATCGCATAAGTGGCGAGGCGGATCGGCTCGACCTTGACGCCGGCGAAGCGCGCCGCGCGCGCGTTCTGCCCGATGGCCAGCACCGAGCGGCCATAGACCGTGCGGCTCAACGTCACCCCGGCGGCGAGCGTGAACAGGCCGAC
>JAJYDD010000206.1 GCA_021777795.1 Pseudomonadota bacterium
CGTAGCTCACGCCGAGCTCGGCCGCCGCCGCCGGCGCCAAGAGCGCGGCCAACACGCCAGCCGCCGCCCACGACGACCGCCCCCTCGCCACGCTCCGCCGCACCGACCGCCAGACCCTCAAACCCACATCCGCCTCTTTGACGCCCCGAACGCTTCCGCTCTTGCCGGGATCGTGCCCCATGACGCTACGGGCGCAAAATAGGAAATAGCGAAGACGGCGATCAGAATTTGGTATCGCGCTATCGCGGCGCAAAATATTTCGCGGCGCCCAACAAGCAACGTCGGCGCCGTTGTATTCAAGCGGCTCCAACGGGCGTTCGGCCGCGCCGATCAGAAGGTGATGTTGATCCGCAGGCCGGCCACCAGCGCATCGCCGGTTTTGCCGCCGGTGTACGGATTGGCGACCCCGCCGCCGGGGTTGTGGACATATTGCAGGTCCGGCTGGATCTGCGCCCAGGGCGTCGCCTGGATCTGGTAGGTGGCCTCGAACAATGTTTCGTTGCTGAGAACTGGAGAATAGACGCCGGGGTTGTAGAAGGCGACGTCGCGGCTGTAGCTGATGGCGCCAGGGCTGACCTGGAGGAAGCCGAACCCGAGCCCGAACGTGTCGTCCTTGCGGCCGGGCAGGGGGTCGTGCAGCGTAAGGCCGGCGTCGAACGAGAAGGTCGCCAGATTGCGGTCGCCTTGCGGCGCGAACATGGGGCGCACGAACAGGTTGAGCGTGCGCTCCTTCTCGGCCCCGCGCCAGATCATCTGATCGGCGGCGGCGTAGAGGCCGAAATCGCCGTCGTGCATTCGCGGCGTCTGGCTGACGGCGGGATTGGCGAGCGGCTGGCCTAGGCTGTTGGATTGCCGATCGGCGAAGGGCAGGCTGTCATACCAGGCGCCGAGCTTGTAGACGCCGGCATATTGGCCCTCGCCCTGGCCGATGGAATATTGCGTCTCAGCGACCGCCAGCGCGCCGTCCCAGGGAAAGCTCACGCCATAGGCGTTGGCGCGCTGCGGGTCTGCGTTGGTGTCGGGCGCAGGCGTGCCGCTGAACACGCCCGCCAGCGCCGTCCACGGCCCGGATTGCCAGCGCCCGCGCACCCCGAGCGAGGACAGCGGATAGGCGGGGCCGCCGCCCGGCAGATCGAGCGCATCGAGCGGCGACCAACCAAACAGCGCATTGACGAACACACCGCCGCTCGGCGTGATCGCGAATTCGTTGTCGAGGCTCTGCTGGCCGAATTTGACGTCGAAATGATCGCCGAATTTCTGATCGTACCAAAGCTCCCAGAGACGGATGGCGCGGTCGCCCGCGATGCTGCTGATCGGTTGCAGGGCGCCGATATTCTCGGCCGAAAAATCCTCGCCGTGTATCTGCAACAGGCTGGCGTTGAACTGGCCGCCCTCCAGGCCGAAGGCGGCCTTCGTGTCGACCTGGAGCGTCACTGTCGTCAGGCCGTCATAATCGGCGCCCTGTTTGAGGCCGCCCGTGGGATTGGCGAAGACTTCGCTGCTCTCGGT
Source organism: Pseudomonadota bacterium (assembly GCA_021777795.1). Classification (GTDB taxonomy): domain Bacteria; phylum Pseudomonadota; class Alphaproteobacteria; order Rhizobiales; family Beijerinckiaceae; genus Roseiarcus. Next base: position 1,510 of record JAJYDD010000206.1, read on the forward strand.
CGCGTTCAGCGTTACGCCGACCTTGGCGAAGGCGGGGCGCAGGCCGCCGAGATCGCCGAAGAGATCGCCGCTGTAATCGGGGGGATCGGCCAGCGCGCCGCTTGTCATCAAGGCCGCCAAACCCGCGCCTCGCAACAACCCACGCCCAACCGATCGCTTGCCGCGTCGTCGCCTCATAGTGCCCCCGGATGTCGTTATCGCCATCAAGGCTTAGACCGACGCGATTCCAGCGACAAGCCGAGCCGCCCCGGTTTGCAAAGGCTCTCGCCGATTTGAAATCGTTCCAATTTTTGCGCCGGTCAGCGGCGCGGCGGCGTTCCTCACATCCCCGAGACATCACTTAAACTCTTTGCAAACGTGGAAAGCCTGTAAACCGGGAAGGCTAGCAATCTGATGACGCTTCGTTGACCCGTCCCGATCCGCATGGTCTTTGAGCCGCGCCGCTCGGCCTCAAATCCGGGTCGAGCAACCGTCCCCTCCGAGGAGCGCCGCATGACTTTGCGACAACAACAACCTTTCGGCGCTGACGAGACGCGCGGCTTCGCTATCGTGGTTCTCGCCTATCGTTGCGCGATGGCGGAGATCCTCGGCGCTCCGACGAAATATCGCGTCGATATTTGGAAACCCTTGAGACCGCCGCCCCGCCAGGCGAAGCCGAGGCGTTGTTTGGTTGTTTCTTCGCCTTCGCGCGCGCGCTGCTCGCGGTGGCGGATCGCCCGCTGCAATGGCGGGGCGCCTATTGCGCGCGTCTCACCCGCGACGAATGGCTGGCGGTGGCGATGATTGACGCCGCCCAACGCGCCGATCGCATAGCCATGCTGGGCGCCGCCGCCGAACTCGTGGGCGCCGGGGAGATCGGCGACGCGCTCGAAGCCGCGCAGACCCTAGGCTCGGCGCTGGCGCAACGCGGCGTCTACCTGCGCCCGCGCGCCCATGATCCGCACCCGAAGCGCACGCTTCACTGAACGCCGCCCCTCGGCGGGCGCCAGCGGCCCGCCCGTTCAGGCGCCCGTGAGATGCGCGATGCGGCGCAGCGCCAGCCCGTAGCCCTGCACGCCGAGCCCGGCGATAACGCCGTCCGCGCGCAGCGACACATAGGAATGATGGCGAAAAGCCTCGCGCTTGTGGATGTTGGAGATATGCACCTCGATCACCGGCTTCTCGAAGGCGTTGAGGGCGTCGAGGATGGCGATGGACGTATGGGTGAAGGCGCCGGGGTTGATGACGATGCCGTCGGCGTCCTCGCGCGCCTCGTGAATCCAGTCGATGATCTCATATTCGCGGTTGCTCTGATGGAACCGCAGCGTCTGGCCGAGTTCGGCCGCGAGCTTGCGGCAATCGGCCTCGACGTCGGCCAGCGTCTCATGGCCGTAGATCTGCGGCTGGCGCTTGCCGAGCAGGTTGAGATTCGGGCCGTTGAGGACATAGACGAGGCTCATGGCGTTTTCCTGCGAAGCGTTGTTGGGCGACTGATTCGCGCCGCCCGAGTTTCGCCTTCCTTGCCCTGGTGCGCAAAAGGACCGGTGATCCCGCCCGGACCGGGGCGGGAACAGGCGGCGGCCAGAGCGCTGCGGTCGCCCCTAATACGGCAGGCCCACGTAATTCTCCGCCAGCGACCCCAGCGCCTTGTCGGAGGAGAACAGGTAATCGAGTTCGGTTTCCTTGAGCCGTTTCAGATAGGGCGTATCGTCGGGGAAGGTATGCAGCAGCGTCGTGAGCCACCAGGAAAAGCGCTGCGCTTTCCAAACCCGCGCCAGCGCCCGCTCGGAATAGAGATCGAGGCCGGCATCATCCGCCTTTTTATAATGAGCAACCAACGCGTGGTAGAGATAATAGACGTCGGAGCCCGCGCTGTTGAGCCCGCGCGCGCCGGTGGGCGGCACGATATGGGCGGCGTCGCCGGCCAGGAATAGCCGGCCGTAGCGCATTGGCTCGGCGACGAAACTGCGCAACGGGGCGATGCTCTTCTCGATTGAGGGTCCTGTCACAAGCTCGCTCGCCGTTTGGGCGGGCAATCGGCGCTTCAATTCCTCCCAGAAGGCCTCGTCCGACCAATCCTCGACGCGATCCTCCAATGGCACCTGGAGATAATAGCGGCTCAGCACCTGCGAGCGCAGGGAGCACAGCGCAAAGCCGCGCTCGTGCTTGCAATAGATGAGTTCCGGCGAGACCGGCTTGGTGCGCGACAACACGCCTAGCCAGCCGAAGGGATAGACGCGCTCGTATTCCTTCAGCGTGTCCTTGGGGATCGAGGGGCGCGAGACGCCGTGGAACCCGTCGGCGCCGATGACATAATCGCAATCGACGCGGATGGTTTCGTCGCCGCTACGGTAGGTCACGAAAGGCGCGTCGCTCTTGAGGTCGTGCAGCGTGACGTCCTCGGCATTGTGGACGATGGCGCCGCCGTCGCGGTCGTGCGCGTCGTAGAGATCGCGCGTGACTTCGGTCTGGCCGTAGACCAATACGGAATTGCCGTCGGAATATTTGTGCAGGTCGATGCGGTTGAGTTGGCCGTTACGGGAGATGAACACGCCCTCGTGCACCTCGCCCTCGCGATCCATGCGCTCGCCGCACTTGGCCTCGCGCATCAGCCTGGCGAAACCGTGTTCGAGCACGCCGGCGCGGATGCGGCTGAGCACGTAATCGCGGCTGCGCTTCTCCAGCACGATCGTCTTGACGCCCTGGATGTGCAGCAGTTGCGAAAGCAGCAGGCCGGAGGGGCCGCCGCCGATGATGCAGACCTGAACCTTCATGAGGGTTGCCTCCTTGCGATCGTCTCTTATAGCAAACCGGGGCGGCGCGCCGCCGGCGGGGCTGGCGCCCGGACGAAGCCCGCACGCCCGCGCCCCAGCGGCGCGGTTGAACTTCGGAAGCGCTTCTGTTTCAATGGACAGAGCCGACGTAACACAGGACAAAACGTGCATCATGCGCGAGCCGCCGCCCCGCCGAAAGTCGGTGCCGAACTTCGCCCTCTATGGCGCCGCCGCGGGGGAGGCGCTGGTCGACATGGTCCACCACGAACGCATTCCGGTGCGCTCCAGCCGGTTCGACTTCGAGATCCAGCCGCATTTTCACGACGCGCTGATCCAGATTCTCTATGCGACGAAGGGAGCGGGCGAGGCGTTCATTGACGGCCGGGTCTGCAAAGTCGAACCGCCCTGGTTGATTGTCGTGCCGGCCCGCTCCGTGCATGGCTACCGCTTCCGGGACGATGTCGACGGCCACGTCGTCACCGCCGCCCAATCGGCCGTGGAATCGGCGGCCAAGATCATGGCCCCGGACCTGCTGACTTTCCTGCGCACGCCGACGGCGCTGACGCTCGATCCCGCAAGCCGCCGCGCGGCGCTCGATCCATTGTTCGACGCCATCGGCCGCGAAGCGGAATCTCACGGGCGCTGGCAATATGCGGCGGGCCTCTCCCTGATGGTCGCGCTCTTCGTCGAGATCGCGCGGTTGAGCGAGAGCGCCGAACTCTCCTCCAATCCTGAGAGTTCGCGTCTGGCCGCGCGCATCGAGCGGTTTCTCAAGTTGCTGGACGAGGGACGCCATGAACGCCGCCCGGTGGCGAGTTACGCCGAGGCGATGGGCGTCACCTCGGGCCAACTCACCCGGCTTTGCCGCGAGGCTTTCGGCGTGTCGGCGATCGCGGCGATTGATGCGCGCGCGGTTCACGAGGCCAAGCGGCTGCTCGGCTATTCGACGCTGAGCGTCAAACAAATCGCCAGCGACCTGGGTTTTCGCGACGAGGCCTATTTCGGCCGCTTCTTCCGCAAACAAACGGGCCTGCGGGCGACCGAATATCGCGCCAAGGCGAGGGGCCGCATGTCGGCGCCGCGAGGCTGAAGCGGCCTACAAATTCCCTTCCTTCAGCATTTCGCGCAGGCGGAATTTCTGGATCTTGCCAGAGGGCGTGGCCGGCAGGCTGTCGCGCACAATCAGCTTTTCGGGAATATACTGCACCGCGAGCTTCTGCACCTTGAGGAAATCGCTCATCGCGGCGAAGTCGAAGCCGGCGCCGGGCTTGGCGACAACCACCGCGCAGGCGCGCTCGCCAAGCCGCGCATCGGGATAGGCGACGATGGCGACCTGGGCGACGGCGGGATGTTTGTAGAGCATCGCCTCGATCTCGACGACGGGAATGTTCTCGCCGCCGCGGATGATGACGTCCTTGCTGCGGCCGCTGATGCGGATATAGCCTTCCGCGTCCATGCGCGCGAGATCGCCGGTGTCGAACCAGCCTTCGGCGTCGGTGTTGTTCCATTGCGGGCGCTTGAGATAGCCACCGAAGTTGGAGACCGAGCGCACCAGCAATTCGCCGATTTCGCCATGCGGGAGCGTGGCGCCGGCCGCGTCGACAATCTTCACCTCGACGCCGGGCAGGGCGCGGCCGTCGGTTGAGACGGCGCGGCTGTCGTCGTCCTCCGGTGTGATGAGCGTGACGGCGCCGTTCTCCGTCATGCCCCAGGCGGAGACGATCTTGGCCCCGAGACCGGCGCGCGCCTGTTCAACCAAAGGGCCGGGGATCGGCGCGCCGGCGCACAGGAATGTCTTCAGGCTCGGCGCGCCTTGCCCGGCAGCGCCCACCACGCGCGCGAGATCGGTGAGAAACGGCGTCGAGGCCATCGTGAAGCTGACGTTCTCCTTGCGGATGAGTTCGGCGGCCTTGGCGAGATCCCAAACATCAAGCAGCACCGCGCTCGCCTTCAGCAGGATTGGCATAATCAGGCCATACATGAAGCCTGTCTGATGCGCCATCGGCGAGGCCATGAGCACGATGTCCTCGGCGCCGAGATGCAGGCGCTCGGCGTAAGGATGAATGTTGGCCATCAGCGTATTGGCGGAATGCATCACGCCCTTGGGCTCGCCAGTCGTGCCTGATGTATAGATGAGCTGGGTGACGTCGTCGGGGCCGGGACGGCTGCTGTTGAGAATGTCTTGGGCGTCGGGCGCCTTCTCCCATTCGGGCGCGCTCAGCGCCGCGTCGAAATCGTCGAGGCCGCCGCCGTCGACGATCAGCACGCGCCGCAGGGAGGGCAGCTTCGATTGTAGCGAGCGGGCCATGCTCTCATGGTCGAAACCGCGATGAAGTTTGGGCGCGATGAAGAGCTTGACCTCGCCGTGATTGAGCATGAACGACAACTCACGCTCGCGGAAGATCGGCATAAGCGGGTTGAGCACCGCGCCGAGACGCGAGCAGGCAAGATAAAGCAAGGTGAAGCGCCAGCCGTTCGGCAGTTGCATCGCTACGACGTCGTTGCGGCCAATGCCGAGGCGGGCGAGACCGACGGCGATGCGGTCGGCGAGCGCGGCCATTTCACGATAGGTAAACCGGCTGATCTCGCCGCTCTCGCCGCGCACGGCGGTCAGCGCGATCTTGTCGGGGCAGGCTTCGAGACAGGCGTCGAGATCGTCGTTGATCGTGCGGTCGCGCCAGAAGCCGCTCGCGACGCTCTCGGCGCGGCGCGGGGCCAGCAGAACGGCGTCGAACTCCATTGGCGTTTCTCCCTTGTTGTTTCAGGCGGGAACGGCTTTGCGTCCCGCTCTTGCGCGCGCGATGATGGTTTTCATGATTTGCGCGGTTCCATCGCCGATCTGGAAGCCCAAGACATCGCGCAGGCGTTGCTCCATCGGGCCGCGATCATAGCCGCCGTG
>JAJYDD010000207.1 GCA_021777795.1 Pseudomonadota bacterium
GAGGAGACGCGCCGAACCAGCGACTCCCCCGACGCCAAGCGCACCGCCGCCGCGATCTCCCAACTCGCCGAAGGCGTCCAGGGCCTCGTCGGCCACATGCGCGAGGAGCAGCAGCAGATCCGCGAATGGGTCGAGCGCCAGGCGGCCGTGCAGGAGGACATGCGCCGCCTGCTGCGCCGCCTCGCCGACCAGCGCGAAAAGCAGCTCTAAGGGAAAGTAAGCATGGCGCTGGGGCGCGGACGCCGGCTCGAACCCGTCAATTATTGGCCGGGCTTCGTCGATGCTCTGTCGACGATGCTGCTCATCATCATTTTCCTGCTTTCCGTATTCATGCTGTCGCAGTTCTTCTTGTCGCGCGAGGTGACGGGCAAGGACACCGCGCTGGAAAAACTCAACCGGCAGATCGAGGAACTGACCTCGCTGCTGGCGATGGAGCGCAGCCAGAGCGGCGTCGACCAGAACAAGATCATGGGCCTGACGGCGACGCTCAATCAGGCGCGCAAGGACAAGGACGAACTGGAAGCGGCGGCGGCGAGCGGCGGCGAGGGCGAAGCCCAGCAGGGCCATCGCGCCGACGCCGCGATTTCGGCGCTCGATGCGCAGAAGGCGATCACCGCCAAGGCGCTGGCGCAGGTCGAGGTGTTGAACCAGCAGATTTCGGCGTTGCGCCAGCAACTCGCCGCCATCCAGGAGGCGCTCAACATCTCCAAGACCTCGCAGAAGCAGGCGCAGGAGAAAATCTCCGACCTCGGCCAGCGGCTCAATCTGGCGCTGGCGCAGAAGGTGCAGGAACTGGCGCGCTATCGCTCGGATTTCTTCGGCCGCCTGCGCCAGATTCTCGGCGACCGCCCGGACATAGCGGTCGTCGGCGACCGCTTCGTGTTCCAATCCTCGGTGCTGTTCGATCCCGGCAAGGCGGACCTCAGCGAGGCCGGGCGGAAGTCGCTCGACCGGCTCGCCAGCGCCGCGCTCGACCTGGAGCGCGAGATTCCGCCCGATATTCCCTGGGTGCTGCGCATCGACGGCCACACCGATGCGCAACCCGTCGCCCCCGGCGGCCCGTTCAAATCGAACTGGCAGCTATCGACCGCCCGCGCCGTCGCCGTGGTGCAATATCTGATCTCGAAAGGCGTCGATCCGCATTATCTCGCCGCCGCCGGCTTCGGCGAGTTCCAGCCGCTAGATCCCGGACATTCCGAGGCGGCCTACGCGAAGAACCGCCGCATCGAGCTGAAGCTGACGGAGCGCTGAGCCGGCTTGGCTGTGAGAGGGGAACCGGGTAGTCTTGCGCCGTCACAGGGAGGTTTTCATGAAAATAGTCGTCATCGCTCTGGTCGCCTCGATCGCGGCTTTGTCCACGGCCTCGGCCGACACCTGCATGAGCAAGGCCGTCGATAAGAACGGCAAGGCGCTGTCCGGCGCGGCCAAGACCTCGTTCATGGCCAAATGCAAGAAAGACGCGAAGGCCGATTGCGAGGCCAAGGCGCTCGACAAGAACGGCAAGGCGCTGTCGGGCGCCGCCAAGACCGCCAGCGTCAAGAAATGCGTGGGCGCGGAAGTCGGGATGTGAGGGTTGCGATAGACCCTTTCGGCCAGACGTCGAGACGCCGGCGGTTTTGTGATAGACCTGCCGGACTTGACGGCTTACTTTGGAGGCGAAAGTGAACGCCACCGCGCGCGAATTGCTGGCGACTGAGATTGACTCCGAGACGCTTCACGCCTTGCGGGGCATCGCCGAGAGAGATGGCCAGCCTTTGCAGGCTTTGGTTGAGGAAGCGCTTGCCGATCTCGTCAGGAAGCGCGAAAAAACTGAGCCGCGGAGCCGCGTGATGTCGGTATACCGCAGCAGCCTTGACGCGCTCGGGCCGCTTTATGAGAAACTGGCGAAGTGACCGTCTATTTGACGGTCGTCGAGGCGCTGGCAATCCATGAGGATCAAACCACTCGTTACGGCGGCGCAAAGGGATTGCGCGACGCCGGTTTGTTGGAGGCCGCGCTTTACCGCCCACAAAGCGGCTATTACGCCGATCTGATCGAAGAGGCGGCCGCGATTTGGGAAAGTCTCTCGCAAAATCATCCGTTTCTTGACGGCAACAAGAGAACGGCGCTCGCGGTCGCCTACACATTTCTTGTCGTCAATGGCGCGCGTTGGAACGCGCCGCTTAGCGAAACGGAAACCTTCGTGCTTGACGCCTACGCCTCCGCGAGGTTTGATTTCCGGAGCCTTAACGCATGGTTGCGCGGGCACGTAGTCGTCCCCGAGCAACACGGTTGAAATTCTAGACTTCTTGGGCCTCACCGCGGCAAAGGCCGGCGCTCCTGGCGATAGCGGCCCTTTAAAGCCGCCCGTTCAGGTAATCGTCCAAAGTCGCGCGCACGCCCTTCGCCCACAGCGATTGCAGCGCCTTGGAGAAGGCGGCGACATAGGCGGGATCGGCGGCGTTGGCGCCGAAGATGTCGGTCATCTCCAGATAGGCTTTCGCATCGTCCTTGGCGCGCTTGGCGTGCGCCTGGAGGCGGCCCCAGTTCTCGTCGTTGGGCGCGATCGTCTTGCCGCTTTCGGTGACGCCGTAGCAATAGCGGCACCACAAAGCCGAGACGAGGGCCAGCCCCGTTGCGCTCTGCCCGGCTTCTAGCCGCGCCCGCGCCGTCGGCAGGATGAACTTCGGCTGCCGGTTGGAGCCGTCAAGGGCCAAGCGCGTGATGGTGTCGCCGATTTTGGGATTGGCGAAACGCCGCACGATCAACTGACGATAGTCTTCGAGGCTTGTCGCCGGCGGCGGCGGCACGGTCGGCATGATCTCGGTCTTGGTGAGATGGGCCAGAAACGCCGCGATTTGCGCGTCCTCCATCGATTCATGGACGAAATGGATGTCGAGCAGCGCGGCGGGATAGGCGATCGCCGCATGGCCGCCGTTGAGGATGCGGATTTTCATCAACTCATAAGGCGCGACGTCCTGCGTGAAGGTGACGCCGACCTTCTCAAGCTGCGGCCGCCCGTTGCAGAAATGATCCTCGATCACCCATTGCTTGAATTCCTCGCAGAACACCGGCCAGGCGTCCTCGACGCCCCACTGGTCGCGCAACAGGTTGCGCTCGCGCTCCGAGGTCGCGGGCGTGATGCGGTCGACCATCGAATTGGGGAAGGCGACGTGCTGTTTGATCCACGCCGCCAGCCCGGCGTCAACCCGCTCGGCGAGGCCCACGACCGCGTTCTCAGTGACATGGCCGTTGCCGGGGATGTTGTCGCAGGACATGACGGTGAACGGCTTGACGCCGGCGTCGCGGCGGCGCTTCAGCGCGGCGGCGATGAGGCCGAAGGCGGTTTTCGGCGCGGCGAGATTGGCGATGTCGGCGGCGATGTCGGGATGGGCGGGGTCAAAGCTCTGCGTCGCCGGCGAGATGTAATAGCCGCCCTCCGTCACAGTCAGCGAGACGATGCGAATCTCCGGCTTGGCCATCGCCGCCAGCATGGCGGCGCTATCGCCGGGGGCGACGAAATCAATCATCGGCCCAGTGACGCGCGCGCCATTGCGATGCGCCTCCTGTTCGACGACAGTGGTCAACCAATCCTGGCTGCCGAGCGCGGCGCGCATCGCGGCATCGGCCGGGCGCACGCCGGCGCCGACGATGGCCCAATCGCGGCTTAGGCCGAGGTTGAAGAGATCGTCGAGATAGACGGCCTGATGGGCGCGGTGGAAATTGCCGACCCCGATATGAAACACGCCCGGCGACAGATCCGTGCGGGCGTATTTGGGCGCGGCGACGCCCTGCGGCAACGAGCCCAGCGCGGCGGCGGAAAGTTTAACGCTCATCTCATTCGTCCCAGATTGGCGGTCAGGCGGCGATGCGCGCGCCGGCCGCGTTGAACCTGTGCAGTCGCGACTCGCGCGGGGTGAGGAACACGCGGTCGCTGGCGTGCAGCGGCGCCTCGCCATCGACGCGCACGGTGAACGGCCCTATGCCATCGACATCGACATAGACGAAAGTCTCCGAGCCCAGATGCTCGGCGATGCGCACCGTGCCCGGCCATTCGCCGGCGGTGGTCGAGATGTCGGTATGCTCCGGCCTGATGCCGACGCAATCCGCGCCGCGCTTGTCCGCCGACGGGCCCTTGACGATGTTCATCGTCGGCGAGCCGATGAACTTGGCCACGAACAGATTGTCCGGGCGGTTGTAGAGATCGAGCGGCGCGCCGACCTGCGCGATCGCGCCCAGATCGAGCACCACGATCTTGTCGGCCATCGTCATCGCCTCGACCTGATCGTGGGTGACGTAGATCATCGTCGTCTTCAGCGTCTTGTGCAATTCGCCGATCTCCAGCCGCATCTGCACGCGCAGAGCCGCATCGAGGTTGGAGAGCGGCTCGTCGAACAGGAACGCCGAGGGCTCGCGCACGATGGCGCGCCCGATCGCGACGCGCTGGCGCTGCCCTCCGGAAAGCTGGCCGGGGCGGCGGTCGAGATAATCGGTCAGGTTCAGGGTTCCGGCCGCGCGCGCCACCTTGGCGTCGATCACTTCCTTGGACGCCTTGGCCATCTTGAGCGGGAAGGCGATGTTGTTGCGCACGCTCATATGCGGATAGAGCGCATAGGATTGAAACACCATCGCCAGGCCGCGCTGCGCCGGCCCGCGCTCCGTCGCGTCCTTGCCGTCGATGACGATTTTGCCGCCGGTCACGTCTTCGAGGCCGGCGATGAGGCGCAGCAGCGTAGATTTGCCGCAGCCCGAGGGGCCGACGAACACCACGAACTCGCCGTCCTTGATCTGGAGATCGACGCCCTTGATGATATTGACGGAGCCGAACGACTTGCGGACCTGTTGCAGTTCAATGCTACCCATGACCTCAGCCCCTCTTGTTCACTTGACGGCGCCGAATGTGAGGCCGCGCACCAGTTGTTTCTGCGACAGCCAGCCCAGCACCAGAATGGGCGCGATGGCGAGCGTGGATGCGGCCGAAAGCTTGGCCCAGAACAGGCCCTCCGGCGCGGAATAAGAGGCGATGAACGCCGTCAGCGGCGCGGCGTCGTGGGTCGTCAGGTTCAGCGTCCAGAACGCCTCGTTCCACGACAGGATGACGGCGAGCAGCATGGTCGAGGCGATGCCCGGCGTCGCCATCGGCGTCAGCACATAGACGATCTCGTTCAACAACGAGGCGCCGTCCATGCGCGCGGCCTCCAGAATGCCGGCCGGGATTTCCTTGAAATAGGTGTAGAGCATCCAGATGATGATCGGCAGGTTCATCAGCATCAGCATGAAGCCGACGCCGAAGCGGGTGTCGAGCAAATGCAGATCGCGGAACCACAGGAAGATCGGCACCAGCACGCCGACGCCGGGCATCATCTTGGTCGACAGCATCCACATCAGCACATCGGGCGTGCGCCGCGTCGCGATCCAAAAGACCACGGGGATGCAGGCGATGGCGACGATCGGGCCGTAGATGCGCCAGTCGCCGCGCGCGTCGCCGATGAGATAGAGGATGGCGGCGGCGATCAGGATGGCGGCGAGCATGGCGGCATAGAGCATTCGCGTCTCTTTGCGCTCGGGCACGATGGTCGGCGCGAAAGCCATCGACCAGGCGGCCGGAATGGCGATCAGCAGGCCGACGATATTGGCGCCGACCGATTCCACGATCGAATTATAGGCGAACAGCGGATAGTTGGAGCGCGACAGCACTTCCTTGTAATTCTCCAACGTCCAGTGGACGGAGAAAAATTTCGGCGGGAAGGCGAAGGCGTCCAACTCGGACTTGAAGCTCGTCATGATCGTCCACAGGATGGGGAAGAAGATGACGAAGCCGATGGCCCAGGCGAGCAGGTTGACGCCGATGCGGCGGCCGAGTGATTTTCGGATCGCCATGATTCAGGCCTCCAGGTTCTTGCCGACGATGCGCATCAGGAAGATGGCGGCGATGTTGGCGATGACGACCGCCACGATGCCGCCCGCCGAGGCGCCGCCGACGTCGAAATCGAGCAAAGCCTGTTTGTAGACGAGGAAGGTGATGTTGGTGGTCGCGTCGCCGGGGCCGCCGTTGGTGGTCACCAGGATTTCCGCGAACACGCCGAGCAGGAAAATGGTCTCGATGAGGATGACGACGGTGATGGCGCGCGCCATGTGCGGCAGCACGATATAGAAGAAATAGGGAATAGCCCCGGCGCCGTCGAGCACCGCCGCCTCCTGTTGTTCAAGATCGAGCGATTGCAACGAGGTCAGCAGGATGAGGCTGGCGAAGGGCAGCCATTCCCAGGAGACGATGAAGATCACCGACAGCATCGGCCAGTTGGTGAACCAGATCGGCGCCGGCAGGTGCAGCGATCTGGTGATCCACAGGAAGAACCCGGATTCCGGGTTCATCAGCAGGTTCTTCCACACCAGCGCGCTGACGGTCGGCATGACAAAGAACGGCGCGATCACCATCAGGCGCAGGATGTTGAGGCCGACGACCTGCTGGTCCATCAGCAGCGCCACGAATATTCCGCCGCCGACGCTGATGACGAGAACAGAGAGCACCAGGATCAGCGTGTTCACAAGCGAATCGATGAAATTCGGATCGGAAAGGAAGTCGACATAATTCTGGAAGCCCAGGAATTGCGGGACGCTCCCGTCGAGCAGATTATAATGCAGCGTCGAGAAATAAAGCGTGCGCACAAGCGGCGCCAGCATGAAAGCGAACAACAGAATCACCGACGGCGCGACGAGAATGCGCCCAGCAGTCATGGTTTGCCGCGTCGCCATGCGTCACACTCCCCAGCTTGTCGTCTCTGTCCTCGCGCCGACGCAAAGCCGGCGGGCTCTAGGTCCTGACCCTCCCCGCGAGCGGGGAGGGCGGGGGTGGGAGGACATCCCCCAGCAGGAAGGCGGACGCGCGCCGCCTTCCCGGGTATTTGTTACTTGTAGCCGGCCTTCTTCATCGCCGAGGCGGTGGTCGTCTGCGCCTTGGCGAGCGCCGCATCGATGGTCATGCCGCCGGCGAGCGCGGCCGAGAAATCCTGGCCGACCTCAGTGCCGATGCCCTGGAACTCGGGGATGGCGACGAACGGCACGCCGACATAGGGAACCGGCTTGACAGTCGGATGCGTCGGATCGGCCGAGTTGATCGAGCCCAGCGTCATCTGCGCCCAAGGCGCCGCCTTCAGATATTCAGGGTTCTT
>JAJYDD010000208.1 GCA_021777795.1 Pseudomonadota bacterium
GAAAGATTCATCGCCGCGACATCGTGCCGGAAGCCGGGCAGAGTCAGCTCGCGTGTTTTGACGGCGCCGCCGGGCGCCGCCTTTTCCTCGACGACCGCCACCCGCCAGCCCTTCTGAGTGAGATGGACGGCGGCGGCGAGCCCGTTGTGCCCGGCGCCGACGATGATCGCGTCATATGTCATGGCGCGTCCACAGGTTTTGCAAGTCCATGTTTGCAAGTCTATGCATGAATCAAGCTTCTCGCGTTCCCGCTCGGCGCCGCCACGGCGCGGCGAAGCGCGCCTTTCGCCCGGTTTCCAAGCTGCCCCAACAAAGGCGTATCCGCAAGGGCTGATCGACTAACCCAATCGCGGCCCGCATTGCTTGCAATTTCATATTGTCGTCCCTAATCTCTCATCGGCGCGGCGCCGAGCCCGGCGCTTCTTCCGCGCCTAGGGAGGGCGTGCATGGCTGCTTATGATTACGCCCTCGTCGGCGCCGGCATGAACGGCCTGGTCGCGGCGTCGATGCTCGCCAAGCAAGGCCGCAGGGTCGTGGTGATTGAGCGCAACGACCGAATCGGCGGCTGCCTGCGCAGCGAGGAGATCACCGCGCCGGGCTTCGTTCACGACGTGATGGCGACGACGCTGGTGCTGTTTCTGACCTCGCCAGCCTATGGCGCGATCGGCGCTGATTTGGAGGCGCGCGGCTTCGCGCTCGCCCAATCGGAATTGCCAACCGGCGTCCTCCGGCCCGACGGCTCCCACCTGCTGTTCTCGCGCGACCGCGCCCGCAACGTCGCCGCCTTCGAGGCCTGCGCCAACGGCGACGGCGAGGCTTTCGCGCGCGAGATGACGCAAATGGGCGCCGATGCGCCGTTCCTGTTCGCCCTGCTCGGCGGCCGGCTCTGGTCCCGGGATACGGCGCTGTTGATCGCGCGCGAAGCCTGGAAGCGCGGCCCGCGCGCGCTGGCGGCCTGGGTCGGCGAAGCGCTGCGCCCCTCGCGCCATTATCTGGAATCGACTTACGCCTCCCCGGCCCTGCACGCGCTCTGGGCGCCCTGGGGGCTGCATTGCGGGCTCAACCCGGAGAGCGCCTATTCGGCGGCGATGGTGAAGGTGATCGCTTTCGCCGTCGAGGCGGCCGGCTGCCCGATCGCGGTCGGCGGCGCCGGCCGTTTGCTCGCCGCCTTCGAGAAGTTGATCGCCGATCACGGCGGCGTCATTCGCTGCGGCGCCGACGCCGAGCGCATCGAAACCGACCGCGCCGGTCGCGCCCACGCCGTGCGGCTGTCGTCGGGCGAGCGCATTGAGGTCGATTCCGGCGTCATCTGCTCGACGACGCCGCATCAACTCTACGGCCGCCTGCTGAGGGACGAGGGCAAGGCGGAGGCGGCGCGCCAGGAATTGAAGCAATTTCGCTACGGCAAAGGCGACATGCAGATTCATTACGCGCTCGACTCGCCGCCGAAATGGCGAGGCGGCGCCGAGCTTGGCAAGGTCGCGCTTCTGCATGTGACGCCGGGCCTGGACGGGGTATCGCGGGCGGCCAACGAATGCGAGCGCGGCCTGTTGCCGGCCGAACCCACGATCTGCGTCGGCCAACCAACCGCGCTCGACCCGACCCGCGCCCCGCCCGGCAAAGCGATCCTGTGGCTGCAACTGCCCGAGGCGCCGCGCCATCTGAAGGGGGACGCCAAAGGCGAAATCGCCACGCCGGCGGACGGCGCCTGGACCGCGCAGGTGCGCGAAGCCTTCGCCGACAGGGTCGAAGCCTTGCTGGCGCGCCACATCAAGGATTTCCCGCGCCATGTCATCGCCCGCAAAGCCTATTCGCCCACCGATCTCGAAGCGATGAACGTCAACCTCGTCGGCGGCGATCCCTATGGCGGCTATTGCGGGCTCGACCAGTTTTTCCTCTGGCGTCCGTTCGCCGGCTCGAAAAATCACGCAACCTCCACGCCGGGGGTCTATTTGATCGGCGCCTCGACCCACCCTGGCCCCGGCCTCGGCGGCGGCTCCGGCTTCCTGCTCGCGAACGCCTTGAAATGACGGACCAGCCCACATCGCGCGGCCTTCTCTTCGAAGCCTCGATCTGGAACGCCGCCGGGCCGGGCCAGCGGCCCTCCCTCGGCCAGATCGGGTTGCAGCAATTCGCGCCCTATCTCATCAACCTCGCATCGCAGAGTTGGACGACGCATCTGGCCGCCGCGCTGAAGGCGCACGACATGACGACGACGAAGATGCGCGCGCTCGCCATCCTCTCGATCGCCTCGCCGGTCACCATCAACGAATTATCGCTCTACGCGCTGACCGAGCAATCAACGATGAGCCGCACGCTCGACGCGCTCGATGAGCAGGGTTTCGTCACCCGCAAGCCCCGGCCCGAGGATTTGCGGGTGCGCGACGTGCATATCACAGAAGCCGGCCGCGCGGCTTTCGCGCGCGTATGGCCGGAAATGTACGACCTGCTGTTGAAGCTGTTCGAGGGCGTCGATAGCGACGAATATTCCGCCTTCACCGCCACCTTGCACAAGCTGCTCGCCAACATCCGCAAACACGGTATCTGAACGCGCTAAAGGGTCGCAACCGTCTTGAGTACGCCGTCGAGCGCGACGCCCTTCTCGTCGGCAAGCGCCGCGCGCGTCAAACGGTCGAGCCAGACGGCGCCGTCGGCTCTGGCCTTCAACAAAGGCAGGGCTCCCATCACGCGATCGAACTTCGACAGGCCACGCGCGTGGGTGTCGGAATAGCCCTTGACGAGCCGCCGGCATCCCAGAACCGCGACGCCGAGATCGTAATCCACGCCGAACGCGGCCTTCGCGGCGTCCAACCAAGCCTCGATATGCGCCATCTCTCTGACATGGCGCAGCGAGCCGCGCCGCTTCGGCCCCTGCTGTGCCACGAGAGCCAGCATCAGATAGCCGGAGATCGTGTTGGGGCTGATGCGACGGCCGCGATCGACAACCTTTCGCAGTCGCGCGACAAGGCGCGGCCGGGCCTCGATCCAGGCGCCGAACTTCGCCGGAAGGGTCGCGCACATCTCCTCGACGCGGGGATGAAAATATTCGGTGGTCGTCACAATCGAACCTTCGTTCGCGCCGACTTCGCGCCGCACGCGCGTCTGCCGCCCAGCGCGCAGTTTCAGATCGGCGACGCGCGGTAGATCGTCATAAGCCATCGCGCCCGCGAGATATTTGGCCGCCGCGACGGTGAAGGCGAAACCGCGCGCGGCGCCGCCAACAGCGCGGTCAGCCTCGGCGAATTCGGCGAGGCGGTCGAGATACTCGCCCGCATAGGCCGCATCGAGGTGGTCAACCAGTTTGCGCGCGCCGGCGGCGATCATCGGCCGCGCTTCGGCGGGGAAACGCCCGATGCGAACTCCCAGTTCGTCAAACTCGGCGTTTCCGGTCGCGGCGGGCCAGGCGACAAACTTCTTCTGCGGAAAGCGCTGCACGGGTTCCACCGGCTTCGCCTTGGCCTGCGCCAGAGCCGCCGCGAACGCGCGCAGGCTGGCCTCCACGCCCGTCCCGCCGGCGCGGATCGTCGCCTCGAACGCCTCGCGCGGAAAGGGCAGCACTTCCGCCGCCGCCAGCGCCCCCAGCATCGTCGCCGAGATGACGCTGCCGTTTGACTTGGCGAGTTGCTCCATATCAAAGGCGATGACGCGCTTGGCCGCGAAATCAGTCGCCGTCACGACGGCGTGGGGATCGGCGACGCCGTCACCCGGCGCCTGTTTCTCGACCACCGCCGGCGCGCGATGGGTGGAGGCGATGAGCGTGGTGCGATCCGGCGTCACCAATCCACGCAGCACCGAGCGGCCGGCCTCCATCAGTTCGGCCGCCATCACGCAATCGACGTCGCCCGGCGTCGGCATCAGCGCCAGAACCGGCAACGCGTCGCCGCGCGGCGGCGCCGTCTCGATATAGTAGATCGTCGCGCCGGTGCGCTGGGCGACGCCGGGCACGGAGGTCGATTGCGCCGCCCAACCCTGGCGCTCCGCCAGCGTCACTATCCAATCGGCGAGCACGCCGCCGCCCTGCCCGCCCATCGCCAGAATGGCGATGGAGATGCGTCCGCCGCCGCCCTCGGGCCAGCGCGCTGGCGCGCCGGTCATGCCTGCTCTCCCGCCAGTCGCGCCCGGCCGCGCATTCGCCGCGTCTCCAACCAGAGGATCACGGCGGCGCGCAAGCGATGCAGCCCGCGATCGAAAGCCGTCGGGTTATGGATCGTCTCGGCGCGATAGAACGAGGGGCAAAGCGCCGCCGCCTCCGCGACCTCGCCGCAATTGCCGCAGCCGACGCAATTCTCGTCGATCGCCGCGATCGGATCGTCCTTCAGCGGATCCTCGCTATGCTGTACCGTCAGCGAGGGGCAGCCCGATAGCCGGATGCAGGCATGATCGCCGCTGCAAATATCGCCATCGACGCCGAACTTCTCCTTGACGACACGCTCCCCCCCCTTGATCGCCTTCGCGATCAGCGGCTTCACGCGCCGTTGCTTGTTGAGCATGCACTCGGAGGAGGCGACGATGATTTTCGGCCCCTCGCTCTTGGTCGTCAAAGCCTCGCGCAGCGTATCGCGCATCCGGGCCACATCGTAGGTGCGGTCGATCTGGCGCACCCAGCGCGCGCCGATCCCCTTGACCGCATCGACGATGCTGTTGTTGGTCTTGCGGCGCGGATTTAGCGCCCGCGAGGACGGGATGTCCTGGCCGCCGGTCGCCGCCGAATAAAAGTTGTCGACGATGAGCGTCACGCCGTCGTGCTTGTTGAACACCGCGTTGCCGATCGAGGAGGCGAGGCCATTGTGCCAGAAGCCGCCGTCGCCGAGCACCGAGATCGAGCGCTTGTTTGACGGGACGTTGAACGCCGAAGCCGAGGCCGGGCCGAGGCCGTAGCCCATCGTCGTCGCGCCGATGTTGAAGGGCGGCAGGATCGAGAACAGATGACAGCCGATGTCGGCGGAGACGTGATGGAGCCCGAGTTCCTGCTCGACGAGTTTCATGGCGGCGAAGATCGGTCGCTCGGGGCAGCCGATGCAGAAGCCGGGCGGCCTCGGCGGCACGACTTCGGCGAGCGCCTTCACCCTGAGATCGGAGAGCACCGGGCCGGGGTCCGGCGGCGGCGGCCCATTGCCCAGCAGTTCGCGCGCGTGCAGCTTCAGGAACTCGTCGAGCCCTTTTATCATCACCGGCGTCGTGTACTCGCCGCCCATCGGCAGCACGTCCTTGCCACACACCCGGGTCGAGATATCGCGCCGCCGCAGGATCGTGTTGAGATCGCGCTCGATATAATCGGGCGCGCCCTCCTCGATCATCAGCACCGCCTTCTTGCCTTGGCAGAACGCGATAAGTTCCTCTTCGATCAGCGGATAGGCGACATTGAGCACATAAAGCGGCACGCGCGTCTCGCCATAGGCGTCGGCGAGGCCCAGATATTCGAGCGCGCGCAGCGTCGTGTTGTAGAGGCCGCCGAGCGTGATGACGCCGACGTCGCCCTCGACCGGCCCCATGATCTCATTGAGCTTGCGCGACTTCACGAATTCGATCGCCGCCGGCATGCGCCTTTCGAGCTTCTCTTTCTCGTGCACGAACGAGGCTGGCGGCAGGACGATGCGGCTGACGTCGCGCGCCGGGTTCTCCAGCGCCTGGCGCAACGTGTACGAAGGCTTGCGATTGTCCTTGCAGACAAACTGTCCGTGCACGTGACAAGTGCGGATGCGCACCTCCAGCATGACGGGGGTGTTGGAGGCCTCCGACAGTTCAAACCCCTCCTCGACCATGCGCACCAGCGTCGGCAGGTTGGGGCGCGGATCGAGCAGCCAAATCTGCGATTTGAGCGCATAGGCGTGGCTGCGCTCCTGCATGATCGAGGAGCCCTCGCCGTAATCCTCGCCGATGACAATAAGAGCGCCGCCGGTGACGCCGCCGGAGGAAAGATTGGACAGCGCGTCGGCCGCGACATTTGTGCCGGCCGTGGACTTCCACGTCACCGCGCCGCGCAAGGGATACATGACCGAGGCCGAGAGCGTGGCGGCGGCGGTCGCCTCCGAGGCCGAGGTCTCGAAATGCACGCCGAGATCGGCGAGCACGTCCTTGGCGTCGGCGAGCACGTCCATCAGATGCGAAATGGGCGAACCCTGATAGCCCGCGACATAGGAGACGCCCGATTGCAGCAGCGCCTTGGTGATCGCCAATATGCCTTCGCCGCGAAAGACTTCGCCGGCGCCTAGCTTGAGGTCTTCGACTTCCCGGGCGAACGAGCGTTCCGCCATGTCTGCTCTCCTCGGCGGCAGCTTGGCCGCAACAATCTGCATGAGCATATTTTTGCGGCACAAGCCCTGTCAATCTCCGATCGCCGATGCGCGCCCGGCGCGACATAGCGCGGCGCGGAGTTGGCGCCCGACATGCTTGACACCTAAATCAAACTGGCGGATGTATATGATTACGCATGTAATGGGGGTCGCCAAATTGGCGATGCGGGGTCCCGCGCCCTCGTCGGCGCGCCAATGGGCGCCAACAAGGAGGAGAGGTCGTTATGGTCGATCTGAATAGGCGCGAAGCGTTGGCGCTCGGCGGCGCAAGCTTTCTCAGCAGCCTCTTGTTTGCTGGCGGCGCGCAGGCGCAGACCCAGGACAAGCTGACCATCGCCTTCAACGTCAATCTGCCCGCCTTCGATCCGACGGTCGGCCCCTCCTCCGTCAACCCAGGCATCCAAGCCATTTACCGTTCGATCTTCGATCAGTTCATCGGTCAGAACGTGGATCTTTCGCTGGCCCCGGGCCTGTTGACCAAATGGGGCTGGAACGACGACAAGACGAAGGTCTGGATGGATGTGCGCGAGGGCGTGGTCTGGCACGACGGCTCCCCTTTCACGCCCGACGACGTCGTTTGGTCGCTCCAGCGCGCCGGCGATCCCAAGGGCGGCAACCCGGTGACTTTCGTTTGGGCCTCGCTCGACAATTTCAAGATCGACGGCCATCGCATCACCGCTGACTGCAAGAACTTCGATCCGACGATCTTCAAATGGATGGCGTTCCTAAGCGGATTCGTGTTGCCGAAGGCCTATTATACGAAAGTGGGCGCGGAAGGCTTCGAGAAGAAGCCGATCGGAACCGGCCCATATATGGTCGACGAGTATCAGGGCAATGCG
>JAJYDD010000209.1 GCA_021777795.1 Pseudomonadota bacterium
TCCTTGGGCAGGCCCGCCATCTCGGCGATGCCGCCAGCGTTGTCGGTGACGGGGCCGAAGGCGTCGAGCGCGACGATCATGCCGGCCAGCCCCAGCATCGTCGTCACCGCGATCGCGGTGCCGTAGAGGCCGGCGAGCTGATAGGTGGCGATGATGCCGATGACGATGACGATGGCCGGCAGCGCCGTCGATTCCAGCGAGACGGCGAGGCCCTGGATGACGTTGGTGCCGTGGCCGGTGACGGAGGCCTGCGCGATCGACACCACCGGGCGCTTGCCGGTGCCGGTGTAATATTCGGTGATGACCACAATCAGGCCGGTGATGATGAGGCCGACGATGCCGCAGACGAACAGGTTGAGCCCCGTCAGCATGCGCCCCTGCGCCTGCCCGAAGTCGCCCCAGCCAACAACCAGAGTGGTCGCGACGGCGAGACCAACGATCGACAGCAGGCCGGTGACGATCAGCCCCTTATAGAGCGCGCCCATGATGGAGTTGTCGGCGCCGAGCTTGACGAAATAGGCGCCGCCGATCGACGTCAGGATGCAAACGCCGCAAATCGCCAGCGGGAAGATCATCGAGGGCAGCAGATGGGCTGTGCCGGCGAAGAAGATCGAGCCCAGAACCATCGTGGCGACCACCGTCACCGCATAGGTCTCGAAAAGGTCCGCCGCCATGCCTGCGCAATCGCCGACATTGTCGCCGACATTGTCGGCGATGGTGGCGGGATTGCGCGGATCGTCCTCGGGGATGCCGGCCTCGACCTTGCCGACGAGGTCGGCGCCGACATCGGCGCCCTTGGTGAAGATGCCGCCGCCGAGACGCGCGAAGATCGAGATCAGCGACGCCCCGAAGCCGAGCGCCACCAGCGCGTCAACGACGACGCGGCTGCCCGGCGCATAGCCCATCGGCCCGGTCAGCACGAAGAAATAGCCGGAGACGCCAAGCAGCGCGAGACCCGCGACCAGCATACCCGTCACTGCGCCGGACTTGAAGGCGATGTCGAGGCCGGCGGCCAGCGATTCGCTCGCCGCCTGGGCGGTGCGCACGTTGGCGCGCACAGAAACGTTCATGCCGATGAAGCCGGCGGCGCCGGAAAGGATCGCGCCGATGGCGAAGCCGGCCGCGACATCCCAGCCCAGGAGATAGCTGAGGCCAAAGAAAACAATGATTCCGACGATGGCGATGGTCAGATATTGGCGCCGCAGATAAGCCTGCGCGCCCTCGCGCACCGCCGCTGCGATTTCCTGCATTCGGGCGGAGCCCGCCGGGGCCGCCATCACCTGACTTACGGTGACGCCTCCATATACAAGTGCGAGAAGCCCGCACAGAATTATAAGCCCTAGCCCAATCGCCATAGCGTTCAGCCCCCTAATGCTTGCCATATCAGCGCTGGTTGCCGCGCTGCTCATTTCTATCGGGCGAAGTCTTGCCAGAAACATTGCGCCGCCGCAACGCACACTCACCCAAAAGTCAGGGGCGCGCCTAAACGCTCGGCGCCGCCAGCCCCTTCGCCCGCGCCGCCGCCGTCAGCGTGTTGGCCATCAGCATCGCAATCGTCATCTTGCCGACGCCGCCAGGAACCGGAGTGATCGCGCCGGCGACGCGCGCGGCTTCGTCGAAAGCGACGTCGCCGACGAGCCGCGTCTTGCCCTCGCCCTTTTCGGGCGCGGGGATGCGGTTGATGCCGACGTCGATGACGATGGCGCCGGGCTTGACCCAATCGCCGCGCACCATCTCCGGCCGGCCGACGGCGGCGACCAGCACATCGGCGCGGGCGGCGACCGCAGGCAGATCGCGGGTGCGCGAATGGGCGATGGTCACCGTGCAGTTGCGCGCCAGCAGCAGTTGCGCCATCGGCTTGCCGACGATGTTGGAGCGGCCGATGATGACCGCATCCAGCCCGTCGAGCTTGCGGCCCAAAAGCTCGCAGGCGCGATCCAGAAGGATCATCGAACCCGCCGGCGTGCAGGGGATCAGCGCGCGCTCAAACACGCCGCTCGCCGCCAGCCCGACATTGACGGGATGAAAGCCATCGACGTCCTTTGCGGGGTCGATCGCCTCCAGCACGCGGCTCGAATCGATCGCCTTGGGCAGCGGCAGTTGCACGAGAATGCCGTGGATGGCGGGATCGCGGTTGAGATCGTCGATGAGCGCGAGCAATTCCGCCTCGCTCGTCGTCTCCGGCAGCGTGTGCTGCACGGAATGGAAGCCGCAGAGCTTGGCCGCCCTGCCCTTGGCGCCGACATAGACCTGGCTGGCCGGGTCCGAGCCGACCAGCACGACGGCGAGGCCCGGCGTCAGGCCGAGAGCGCGAGCGGCGTCTGCCACTCGCGCGATGGTGGCGTCGGCGACGGCTGCGCCGTCGAGAACAAGAGCGGACAAAGAACCCCCCGGGCTTGAAAACGCGAGCGCTCTATAGCCCGGGGTTCTGCGGCCTGTCGCGCCGAAAACGCGCGGGCCGTCATGCGTCCCTCACGCGCCTTTCGACTGCGGGATCAGCGGCAAGTCGTCGATTCGCTTGCCGGTCGCCTTGAACATGGCGTTAGCCACGGCCGGAGCGAGCGGCGGCACGCCGGGCTCGCCGACGCCCGTCGGCGCTTCGTTCGAGGGCACGATATGCACCTCGACCTTCGGCATGTCGGAGATGCGTATCGGCAGGTAGGCGTCGAAATTTGCCTGATCGACGATGCCGCCGCTCAGCGTGATGGCGTCGCGCAGCGCCGCGCCGAGACCGAAGCCGACGCCGCCCTCCATCTGCGCGGCGATGATGTCGGGATTGACGGCGAGGCCGCAATCGACCGCGCAGACGACGCGCTCGACCTTCGGCTCGCCCGTCTTGCCCATGCTGATCTCGACGACCTCGGCGACATAAGTGTTGAAGCTCTCATGCACGGCGATTCCGCGGAACCGGCCCGCCGGCGGCGGGCTCGCCCAATCGGCCTTCTCCGCGGCCAGTTTCAAGACGCCGAGATGGCGCGGCTTGTCCTTCAGCGCCGCCAACCGGAACGCGACGGGATCGCGGCCCGACTCGCTCGCAATGCGGTCGATCATCGTCTCGACCACGAAGGCGGTGTGGGTGTGGCCAACGGAGCGCCACCACAGCACCGGCACGCCGACTTCCGTGCTGTGCAATTCCACATGCAAGTTGGGCGCGGCGTAGGGGAGATCGCTGACGCCCTCGACCGAGGTCGGGTCGATGCCGTTTTTGACCATGCGCG
This sequence comes from Pseudomonadota bacterium, assembly GCA_021777795.1. Taxonomy (GTDB): domain Bacteria; phylum Pseudomonadota; class Alphaproteobacteria; order Rhizobiales; family Beijerinckiaceae; genus Roseiarcus. The sequence continues at coordinate 3,219 of JAJYDD010000209.1, forward strand.
CGAACGGCGTGCCGCCGACGATCGACTGGCCGACGATGACATGGCGCCAAGCGAGGATATCGCCATTCGCGTCGAGCCCGACTTTCACGCGATGCACATAGGCCGGGCGGTAATAGCCGCCCTTCATGTCGTCCTCGCGCTTCCAGACCAGCTTGACCGGGTCTGGGCGTCCCCAAGCCTTGGCGGCCTCGGCGGCCTCAGCGACATAATCGGAGATCGGCACGGCGCGGCGGCCGAACGAGCCGCCGGCGTATTTGGTGACGATCTCCACCTTGTCCGGCGTCACCCCGAACACGCCAGCGGTGATCGCCTGATCGACGGTCTGCATCTGCGAGCCCGTCCACACCGTCGCGCGCCCTTCCTTGAACTGGACGACGGCGTTCATCGGCTCCATCGCCGCGTGGGCGAGGAAGGGGAAAGTGAAATCCTGCTCGATGACCTTGGCCGCCTTCGCCATCGCCGCCTCCGCGTCGCCGACATTTGCGGCGACGGCGCCCTTGGTTCCCGCCAGCGCCTTGTACTGCGCCACGATCTCGGCGCTGCCGCGCTTTTCGGCCTGCGTCTCGTCCCACGTGACGTCAACGAGACTCTTGGCCTTGAAGGCCGGCCAGGTGCTCTTGGCGTAGACCGCCACGCCTTGCGGGATGATCTTGGCGCCGAGGAAACCCTCGACCTTCGCCGCCTTGGCGGCGTCGATCTTGACCGCGCGCGCGCCGAAACGCGGCGGATGCACGATCGCGGCGACCACCATGCCGTCGAGGTGGATGTCCTGGGTATAAATCGGCTGGCCGGTGATCTTGGCCTCGGTGTCGAGCCGATGGATCTTTTTGCCGATGAGGTCGAACTCGGCCGGCGTCTTCAACGGAACATGGCTCGGGACTGGCAATTTGGCCGCAGCTTCGGCGAAGGCGCCGAACGTCCCCTTGCGGCCGGATTTGTGAGAAAGCACACCCGAGGCGACGACGACCTCGCTCGCTGGCACGCTCCAGGCCGCCGCCGCGGCGGCGACCAGCATAGCGCGCGCGACCGCGCCGGCCTCACGATACTGCGTGAAGGAATTGGCGATCGAGGTCGAACCGCCGGTGCCCTGCATCTTGAAGAACAGGTTCATGTATTTGGCGGTGTCGGCGGGCGCGAATTCGGCGCGCACCTGCTTCCAGTCGGCGTCGAGTTCCTCGGCGACGAGGGTCGACAGGCCCGTGGCGATGCCCTGCCCCTTGTCGAGGTGCTTGATGATGACGGTCACACTGTTGTCGGGCGCGATGCGCACGAACGGGTTGGGCGCGAAGGGGCCGACGGCCGCGCCGGCGAATTCGACGGGCAGGCCGATGACGAGGCCGGCGCCGGCGGCGATTCTGATGAAGCCGCGACGGGAGACGTGCATGGTCATGGCGCTCACCCCTTCAGGATCTCGGACGCGCGGTGGATTCCGGCGCGGATGCGGTGGTAGGTGGCGCAGCGGCAGACGTTGCCATCCATCGCGTCGTCGATGTCGGCGTCGGTTGGCGTGGGCTTGTCGGTGAGCAGCGCGACGGCGGACATGATCTGGCCAGACTGGCAATAGCCGCATTGCGGCACGTCCAGCTCGCGCCAAGCTGCGCGCACCGCCTCGGCGGCCTTGCCGGAAACGCCCTCGATGGTGACGATTTTCAGAGATGCGGCGTCGGAGAGCGCGATCTGGCAGGAGCGCGCGGGCGCGCCGTCGACATGCACCGTGCAGGCGCCGCAGAGCGCCACGCCGCAGCCGTATTTCGTGCCAGTGAGATTGAGTTCGTCACGCAGCGCCCAGAGCAGCGGCGTGTCGGGCGCCGCGTCCACCTGACGCATCCGCCCGTTGACGTTGAGTTGGAAAGCCATTGCGTCCTCGCATGTCGAAAAACCGCCCCGCGCGGGGATAACCGGAGAGTGCGTCCGGATTCTCCGCCCTCGGCGCCGCGCCGGCAACGCACAATCGCGCGAGGGCCCGCGCTTATTCGCGGTAAGCTTTATGCGCGGCCTCCCTCAGCCGCGCCCTCAGCCAGACGAGGCCGGGATCGTGGGCGCGGGTGGCGGCGACGACCGTCGTCGCGGTCAGCGTCGTCTGGCGCAGCGGCGGCTCATAGAGCGTCAGCCCCAGCGCAGAGGCGAAGCGCCGCGCCAGCGTCGCCGACAGCACAGACACGCAATCGCTGGCCGCCACCGCCGCCAGCGTCGCCAGGAAATGCGGGCTGGTGAAGACAATGCGGCGCACGAGGCCAGCCTCCGCCAGTTCGGCGTCGATCTCCGACAGCCGGTCGCCGAAGATCGCCACGGTGGCGTGGCTGGCGGCGGAATATTCGGCGAGCGTCCAGCGCTTTTCAGGGGGATAGGCGCCAAAGCGTGCAACGAGCGCGAGGCGATCTTCGGCGAGCGGTTCGCTGTGGACGCCGGGCGGCAAAGGCGTCGTCGTCAGCGCGAAGGCGAGGTCGAGGGCGCCGGCCTGGATTTGCTCGCGCAGGTCGGCGTTGACGGGCACGAAGCTGAGGCCGGCGCGCGGCGCCAGACGCCGCATCGCCGCCAGCAGCGGCGGACCCAGCAGCAGCGCGTGAACGTCGGTCGCGGCGATGCGGAAGGTGCGGTCCAGCGCCTCAGGCGCGAAGGCCGGCGGGCGCAGCACGCCGCCGAGGCGGTCGAGCGCGGCGGTCAGTTGCGCCGACAGCGCATCCGCCCGCGCCGTCGGCGCGAGGCCGCCCGGCGCCTTGACCAGAATAGGATCGCCGAGCAGCGCCCGCAGCCGCGCCAGCGCCCGCGACATCGCCGGCTGGCTCAGGCCGACGTCGCGGCCGGCGAGCGTCACGTTGCGGCGGCGGATCAGCGCCTCCAGCGCCGGCAGGAGGTTGAGATCGACGCCGGCTAAATTCGTTTCACGCATGGTGGCGATGATAACTATGCATTTCCGTCATGCACAAGGCGGGCGTAGGAAACAGGCCTGTTCAGGAGGCTTTCATGAGCGATCATGTTCTCGTCATCGGCTATGGCCCCGTCGGCGCCGCTACGGTCGATATTTTGCGCGCACGCGGCCAGAGCGTGCGAGTGGCGCAGCGCAAGCGACCGGCGGGACTACCGGCGGACGTCGCCTTCACCGCCTGCGACGTGACCGACCGCGCCTCGCTGGCGAAGGCCGCCGAGGGGGCAAGCCAGATCGTGCTGGCGGTCGGCCTGCCCTATTCCGGCTCTGTCTGGCGCGATGCGTGGCCGAAAATCATGAGCAATTTCGTCGAGACCGCCGCTGCGACCGGGCCGCGCATCGTCTTCGTCGATAATCTCTATATGTACGGCCCGCAGAGCCAACCGCTGCGCGAGGATATGCCGCTCTCGGACATGCCGCTGAAGCCCGCCGCCCGCTCGGCGGCGACGCGAATCTGGCAGAAGGCCAGCGCCGAGGGGCGCATTCGCCTCGCCGCCTTGCGCGGGCCGGATTTCTACGGGCCGGGCGTGACGCTCTCCGTGCTCGGCGACACCGGCATCGCGGCGCTGGCGCGCGGCAAGGCGGCGATGTGGATATACGACGCCGACATGCCCCACGACATCGCCTATGTCCCCGATTACGCCCGCGCGGTGGTGAGCCTGCTCGACGCGCCCGACGACGCCTTCGGGCAGGCGTGGCATGTGCCCTGCGCGCCGATCCGCGCCCCTCGCGAGTTGCTGGGTCTCGCGGCGCAGACGCTCGGGCGACCCCTGCGCGTGCGCAACCTGCCGTTCTGGGCGATGCGGGCACTCAGCGTGTTCACGCCTGCGCTTGGCGAACTCGCCGAGATGCGCTTCGCCTGGGATCGGCCCTATCGGGTTGACGCCGAGAAGTTCAAGGCGCGCTTCTGGTCCGATCCGACGCCGTTCGAGGTCGGAATCCCGCTCGCCGCGCGCTCTTTCGCGGCGCGCGCGGC
>JAJYDD010000210.1 GCA_021777795.1 Pseudomonadota bacterium
GCGAATCGGTCCGCGCTCTGCTTATAGCCCTCCAGGGTCATATGCACGAAATCGTGCGCCATCAGCGGCGGATTGGCGGCGGCCCAGGCCTGCGCGCCGCAAAGGCCCCCCTGCACGGTTGACCAATCCCAGAACGCCAGCCCCATTTCGGCGGCGATCTTGCGTTGCGCTTCGCGCACCGGATTGAGCTTCGGCGGAATGGGGAAGCGGCATTTGCCGGAGGATTCCATCGCCGCAGTCTGCAAGAGCGCCCCGGCGCCGCAATTCTGGCCGACGCCCTCGCAATGGCGCAGGCCCGTCGGACGGGCGGCGTCCGCGGGGCCGACGATGACGATCTTCATGCCCGGCCGCAACGCTTGCAGGCGGCGGATAAGCTGCTCGTATTGCGCGGTGTAGGCGCCGATGTCGAGATTGTCGTTGAAGCCCTCGTTGGTGCCGAAGGCGAGCACGACGACATCGGGAGCGAGGCGGCGGACATCCGCAGCGAGATTGGAACTGTCGAGCCGTTCCACCGCCCCAATCGTCGCCCCGGGATAGCCGATGCTGAGGAAGGAGACGCCGTCGCCGGCGCGCTCGACCTCGACATCGCCGACGATGACCGGCGCATCGCTGAGGGTGCGCACCTGCAACTCGCGGAAGCCGTCGCCATTGCGGGGCCGCGCGTCGAACGTCACCTCGCGGTTGGCGTCGCCTTCGAGGTCCACCTCGCCGACCGACTGGCCGTCGAGCAGCACCTCGGCCTTGCCGCCGTTCGGCTGCTCCAGGAACGACACTTTCGCGTCGTTATAGACGCGGTCGTTGCGCGACTTGAACGTCAGCGTCGCCGCGGCGTGGTGGGCGACCGCGTTATAGCCGGAGATATGCACGCGCTTGCGGTCGTCGCTGTGCAGGAAGCTCTCATAGGTCCAGTCGCTGCTGGCATCGGCCGAGAACAGCGACGAGCGCACGCCGATATGGGGCCGTCCGGGCGCGAGGATCGCCTCGCCGCCCGTGCCGAAAGCCTGTTGCAGACGCTCGCGGATGCGGCCGGTGAAGAAATCGGCCGCCGTATGGCTGTCGCCGAGTTGCAGGATGGTGAGCCGGCGGTCCCAGAAATCATAGGGCGCCAATTCGCCATAGGCGCTGACTGACGGCGCCGAAAGGTCCAGCGAACCCGTCGCCGCCACCAAGGCCGCCAGCGCCGAGGCCGAGTGCGGCGCCTTGGACGCCGGGCGCTTCATCGCGGCGCGCAACAGCCGCGTTGCGCCATTGGGCACGGAGATCGAGGCGACGGCGAACTGGCGGTCGACCGAAGGCGGGGCGGGATAGTCGGAAGTCTTGAGAAGAACGGGCTCGGGCGCGCCGAGCCGGGTGGCCAGCGCCAGCGCATGTTGCGTGGCGGGGCCGAGCGAGCTGGAGCCGATGCGGGCGCGCGCCACGAGTTCGGCGAGCTTGTCCCTATCGGCAGCCTCGGGTTTGGCGACGGCGAAGGCGAAATCGATGCGGCGGATCTGATGGGTGACGAGCGCGCCTATCGCCACGATCAGCGCCCAGACGATGATTTCCCGCCGCGCCCGCAAATCTCTACCTCACGCCGACGCTGGGCGGACATTCCGCCTCAAGGTCGCGCCCGCGCGCCTTCAGGCTGGCGAGAATGGAGGGGAAGATGGCGTCCATCACCATGTCATAGCCGGTGCGGGTGAAATGGATGCCGTCCGGGGCGCGCACCATCACCATGCTATTCCGGGCGTTGGGCAGATAGGGCTTGAACACGTCGGGATTGGCGCCCGAGGTCCAGGGCTGCACATAGGTCGCCTTGTCGGAGCCGACCTGCTTGATGGCGGCCTCGAAGATTTTGTTCTTGGCGAGCGCGTCGGAATTGGCGTCCGCCTCCATCATCACCGGCAGGCCAACGATCACCATCGATCCCCCCTGCGCCAGCGCGGCGCGGATGACGTCCACGACCAGCTCGGTATAGCGCACATCGTAGGCGGCCGAAGGATAGGCGACGGCGCGCCGGTCCTTCTCGACGATGCCTTGCCGGTCGTTGATGCCGAAAGAGCCTACGGTGAGATCGGGATGGAACTCCTCTACGATCTTGCCGATTTCATCGACCCAATCGAACTGGTCAAGCCGCGTCAGCCCCGACCCGTTTCTTGCCCTGCGAAGCAGCTTGATTTTCTCCGCCAGACATTTGTCTTTTCCAAGGCGACGGAACATGGCGCCCCACAGCCCGTCCGCCATCGAATCTCCGACGAAGGCGACGTGCAATTGCGCCGGCGCCGGCGTTTCGGCGCGGGCGGGGACTGCGAGGAAACTCGCGAACGCAAACGCCGCCGCTGCGACGGCGCGGAACACAGGAAAGCGGATCATTGCGGCGCGGCCTCGGTGTGCTCCGGCGTCTCGGTCGAGTGCGCGCGCCGTCTGGCGTGTCGTTTGCGCCAGTGGTGGTGATATGGGCGCTTGGACCGGCGGCTCGGCTCCGACGTCTCGGCGCGGGCGGGCTCGGCCGAGGCGACGGCCGTCGAGATCCCTGCGGCCGCGGCGGCTTTCTGCCACATGCGGGTATAGCCCGCCATCGTAAAATGCACGCCTTCCGCTGCGTGCAGCCGGGCGCTACAGAACTCGGCGTCCTGGGTGCTGACGTATTTGGCGGAGGTTCCGGCGAGTTGCGCGGCCAGGATCTCGTCGAGCTTCCTGGCATATTGCTCCCAGGGTTTGCGCACGCAGGGCGGCCCGATCCACACCAGCTTGACGCCGAGCCGGTCGGCCTCGGCCAGGATCTGGGCGACCTTGGCCTTCACGTCGAGCGCGCCGCCAACCGCGTCGTTGGTGCCCAGACTGACGAACACCGTCTCGCCGCGCTTGGCCTGGCGCAGTTGCTCCATGATCTGGCCACTGTAGATGGCGACGCTGTTCTTGGCGGTGGAGACGACCCCAGAACCCTTGGCCGCCCAAGAGACGCCGACGCCGATGGAATCGCCGATCACGCGGCCGATCTCGGCCTTCGCCGCGCCGGGTAGGAAAAGCAGAAAGGCGACCAGGGCAGAGGTTCGGATCGACATACGGGTCCCGTCATGAAAATCGCCCGAAGCGGGCCACCAAAGCACGATATGGTTAATGAGACATGAAGGCGGAAATGCAAACCCCGTCAGTCCAAGCTTTTGGGCGTCCGCCACACCCCGTAACGCCACGGCCGCGCCCAGGAGGCGCCCGGCGGCGGCGCGCTCGGCGGCGGGTCGAAGCCCGAGCCGCCGAGCGGATGACAACGACAGATCCGCGCCGTCCCCATCCATGTCCCCGCCCACACGCCGTGACGCTCGATCGCCTCGGCGGCATAGGCCGAGCATGTGGGCAAATAACGGCAATCGCGCCCCAGCAGCGCCGAAAAGCTGAGCTGATAGGCGCGGATCAGGCCTCGCGCCGTCGATTGCGCGAAGCCGCTCACGCCGCCGACGCCCGCTCGATCTGGCCGAGCGCATCGACGACGGCGTCGAAGGTCAGCATCGTCGAGGCGTGGCGCGCCTTATAATCACGCACCGGCTCCAGCACCGCGAAATCCGCATACTTGCCCTGCGGCGGCGGCCCGCCCGCCTTGAGCATGGCGAGCATGGTCTCGCGCAGCGCCCGCAATTCCTCCGGCGTCGCGCCGATGATGTGGCGCGCCATCAGCGAGGACGAGGCCTGACCCAGCGCGCAGGCGCGCACGTCATGGGCGAAATCGCTGACCTTTCCGTCCTTTAGGCTGAGGTCCACGGTGACGGTGGAGCCGCAGAGCTTGGAATGCGCGCGGGCCGAGGCCTGCGGGCTCGCGAGCCGCCCCTGGCGGGGGATGTCGGCGGCGAGTTCCAGTACGCGGTGGTTATAAATGTCGCTCAACATGAGGTGTCCGGGATCATCCACTGGCGCGCTCGGGCGCGACTTCTATATAGGGTCAGCCGCCAGCGGTTAAGAGGGCTTCGCGTGACGCGGGCTCGCGGGGCGAAAGCGTCAGGAGTTCTCGAATGGACGAGGCTGTCAAAATCGGGCCGGCGATCGTGCGCCCGACTCGCCAGGAGGCGGAGGCGGCGGTTCGCACGCTGCTCGCCTGGGCCGGCGACAATCCCCAGCGCGAGGGGCTGCTGGATACGCCGCGCCGCGTGGTCGAGGCTTACGAGGAGTTGTTCGCCGGCTATGAAGCCGATCCCGACGAGGCGCTGCGCCGCGTTTTCCGCGACGTCGAGGGTTATGCCGACATCGTCGTCGTGCGCGACATTCCGTTCGTCTCGCATTGCGAGCACCATATCGCGCCGTTCACCGGCAAGGCGCATATCGGCTATTACCCGCGCGCCGGGGCGGTGGGTCTCAGCAAGCTCGCCCGCGTCGTCGAGATGTTCGCCCGCCGCTTGCAGACCCAGGAGGCGATGACCGCCCAGATCGCCGAGGCGATCGAGCGCGGCCTCAACCCGCGCGGCGTCGCGGTGATGATCGAGGCCGAACATAGCTGCATGTCGATGCGCGGCGTCAAAAAGGTCGGCGCCTCGACGGTGACGACGGAATTCACGGGCGTCTTTCGCACCGACCGCGAGGAGCAGCGCCGCTTCCTCGACCTTTTGCGCGCGGCGCGCTGATGCTGTGGCGCGAGCAGACGGCTGACATCGAGAACGGCGCGGACTTCGCGCCGCGCTTCTCGGCCGACGGGCTCATCACCTGCGTGACGGTCGCGGCAAGCGACGGCGCGGTGCTGATGCTCGCCCATATGAACGCCGAGGCGCTGGAGAAGACGTTGGAGACGGGCGTCGTCCATTATTGGTCGCGCTCGCGCGGCGCGCTGTGGCGCAAGGGCGACACCTCGGGCCAGATCCAACGCCTCATCGAGTTGCGCGTCGATTGCGACCAGGACGCGCTGCTGGCGCGGGTGGAGGTCGGCGGCGACGGCGGGGCCTGTCACACCGGCCGCCGCTCGTGTTTCTATCGCAAGGTCGTTCTTGAGGACGGGCGCGCCCGGCTGACGGGCTAAGCCCTCTTTAAGTCTGCGCCAACCTAGTCGCAACGGGAGCGGGATCATAAAGACTTCGTTCAATCGCCGGTGGAATCCTGACGTCTTCGGCGCCTTCGGCCGACGGAGAAGCTTCAGGACGAACGCGCCATGAGCTTGACCCTGTTTCGCACTCACCAAGCCGACCCACCCGCCGAGCCGGCGCGCCGGGGCGGCAAGCCACGCATCGGCGTTGCGCTCGGCGCCGGGGTGGCGCGCGGCTGGGCCCATATCGGGGCGCTGCGGGAACTCTCCGACATGGGGATAACGCCCGACGTCGTCGTCGGCGCCTCGATCGGCGCGGTGGTCGGGGGCTGCTTCGCGGCGGGGCGGCTCGACGAATTGGAGGGGTTCGCCCGGTCGCTGACCAAGCGCAGCGTGTTCAACCTCATCGACGTCTCGTTTCGCGGCGGCGGGTTGATGGGCGGCGACAAGCTGCGCGCCCGGCTGGAATCGTCGCTGGGCCAGCAGCGCATCGAGAACCTGCCCGTGCGCTTCGTCGCGGTGGCCACCGAGATGCGCACCGGCCACGAGGTCTGGCTGAAGTCGGGCCTGATGGTCAACGCCATGCGCGCCTCCTATGCGCTGCCGGGCATATTCGAGCCGGTGAAGATCGGCGGGCGCTGGCTTTTCGACGGCGCGATCATCAATCCCGTGCCTGTCAATGTGGCGCGCGCCTTCGGCGCGGACTGGGTGCTGGCGCTGGGGGTCGCCGGCGAGGGGCCGAATGGGGCGACGCATCTGGAGATCGCCGACGAGGAGGACGAGCCGGAATTGACGCAGGAGCCGCGCGCGGGCCGGCTCTGGTGGCTGCGCCGCAGCCCGGCGCGCGCCGAAGGCTCGCCGCCGAACGTCGCCACGGTGATGGTCGACACCTTCAACATCACCCAGGACCGCATCATGCGCTCGCGGCTGGCCGGCGATCCCCCCGACCACATGATTATGATGAAGACGAAACCCATCGGCCTTTTCGAGTTCCACCGCGCCGCCGAACTGATCGAGATTGGCCGCGCCTCGGTGCGCAAGGCCGCCCCGGAATTGCTGGAGCAACTCAAGGAAGGGTTTGCGCAATAGCCGCAAGTTTTTTCCCCACAACGGCGCCGATCCGCTATCCCGCTTGGGCATCAGGCGAGGCCCGCTGTGGACGATAGCAACAATGCGCCGTTCTGGCGCGTCAAGACGCTGGACGAGATGTCGACGGCGGAGTGGGAATCGCTGTGCGACGGCTGCGCCCGCTGTTGTCTCGTCAAGCTGGAGGACGAGGACAGCGGCGAGATCCATTACACCGACGTCGGCTGCAAGCTGCTCGACGGCAAGTCCTGCCGCTGCCGCGATTACGATCATCGCCAGGAGAAGGTGTCCGATTGCGTCAAGCTGACGCCCAAGACGGTCGATGAATTGTCTTGGCTGCCGGTGACCTGCGCCTATCGCCGGCTCGACGAAGGCCGCGGGCTGGCGTGGTGGCATCCGCTGGTCTCCGGCCGGGCGGAGAGCGTGGTCGAGGCCGGCGTCTCGGTGCGCGGCCGGGTGTTCGCCAGCGAGACCGATCTCCCGCAGGAGCGCTGGGTGGAGCGCATCGTCAAATGGCCGAACCGGCCGCCGCGCGCCAAGAAGACGCCCGCCTGACCCTCACTGGCCCCAGCGGGCGCGGATCTCATCGATCCAGGCGCGCTCCGGCGCCAGCAGCGGCCCCTGCGTGATAGCGCCGCAGCCGTGGCCCTTGACGCCATTGGTCCAGGCGACGACGGCGGCCACGCGCCCGTCGTCGGCGTAGATCGGGCCGCCGGAATCGCCGTGGCAGGCGCCGAGGCCGCCGGCTTGCGGGTCCTTGGCCCATAGCGTGACATGCGACAGCGGCGCGGCGACGACGAGATCGGCGGCGCGGATATGGCCGTCGCTGGGCGGCCCGCCCTCGCGCGTCACGCCGAAGCCGGCGACCGTGACCGGCGCGCCGAGGGTCGGCCGATCCCCTGCGATCTCGGCGAATTTGAAGCCGTCGAGCGGCGTCGCCGTCTCCACCAGTCCGATGTCGATGGAGATGCGGCGGTCGCGGGGGGCGTTGGGGTCGTAGCGCGGGTGGCGGGC
>JAJYDD010000211.1 GCA_021777795.1 Pseudomonadota bacterium
CGGTGACGATCAACGACGGTTCGGCTGGGTCGCGCTCGATCTTGGCGCGCAACTGGCCGACGAACACGCGCAGATATTGCACGTCGTCGCGATGCGCGGGGCCCCAGAGGGCGGTGAGCAACTGGCCATGCGTCATCACCCGGCCGGCGTTGCGGGCGAGCAGGGCGATAAGGTCGTATTCGCGCGGCGTCAGCTTGATCGGCGCGCCGGCGCGAGTGACGAGGCGGCGGTCGAAATCGAGCGTCAGGCCGTCAGCCTCGATGACGATTTTGGCCTCCACGCCGCCGGCGCGGCGCAGCGCCACGCGCAGCCGCGCTAGCAACTCGCCGATGGCGAACGGCTTCTCCACGTAATCGTCGGCGCCGAGGTCGAGCGCCTCGATCTTCTCGGCCTCGCGGTCGCGCGCCGAGAGCACGATGATCGGCGCCTTGCAAAAGGCGCGCAATTTTGGCAGCGCCTCCTTGCCGTCCATGTCCGGCAAGCCGAGATCGAGGAGGATGAGATCGGGCGCGGCGTTGGCGGCCAGCCGCAGCGCCTCGCGCCCGGTCGCGGCGTGCAGGATCGCATAGCCCGAGGCCTCCAGCGCCGGTTCGAGAAAGCGCAGGATCTGCGGCTCGTCGTCGACCACGAGAATGCGCGCCTTCATGCCCTGTCCTTCGTCAGCGGCAGCGCGATCAGCACGCGCGCGCCGCGCCGTCGCGCCGCCGGGCTCTCGGCCCAAATGCGCCCGCCCATCGCCTCAATGAGCCCGCGCGCGATGGACAGGCCGAGCCCGACGCCGAGCTTGCGCCCGTCCGGTTTGCCGCCTTGATAGAACTTCTCGAAGATGCGTTCGAGATCGACGGGCTTGATCCCCGGCCCCTCGTCGGTCACCGAAATCACCGCCTCGCCGCCGACGGCGCGCGCATGAATGAGGATCGGCCGCTCGCCGCCATATTTCTGCGCATTGTCGATGAGGTTGAACAGCACCTGCCCGACGAGGCCGGGATCGCCCTCGGCGAACGGCAGATCGCGCGCCAGGCTGGTTTCGAAGGTCTTGTCCGGGAACGCCTTGCGCGCCCGCGCCACCGCGCCGCGCACGACATCGCCGATGTCCACGCCTTCCCGCTTCGGCCTCAAGGCGCCGGCCTCGATGCGCGACATATCCATGAGATTGGCGATGAGGCGCGTTAGCCGCGCCGCCTCCTCCTCGATGCCCTGCAAAAGATCGGCGCGCTTGTCCGGCGCCAACGAGGCGTCGAACTGGCGCAGCGTCGTCGCCGCGCCGGTGATGGCGGCCAAAGGCGTGCGCAGATCGTGCGACAGCGAGGCGAGCAAAGTCGCGCGCAGCTTCTCGTTGGCCTCCAGTTGCGCGGTCTTCAACGCCTCGCGGGCGAGCGCCGCCCGGTCGAGCGCGATGGCGGTCTGGTCGAGGATGAGGTTCAGCGTGTGATCGAGCCGGGGCGTTAGCGGCGCGTCGCGGTCGGCGGGCGAAAAACCACAGACGGCGACGACGCCGCGCGCGGTGACCAGCGGGCGAAATTGCAGGCGCACATTGGGCAGCGTGCCGGTGCGCCAGCCGGCGGCCTCGCGCTTTTCCAGCGCCCAGCGCGCCGCGCCGATCTCGCCGGGGCTCAGCGCGTCGAGCGGCGGCCAGGAGGCGGCGAGGACGAGTTCGCCATTATCGGGGATCAGCACCGCCACGCCCTGCGCCTTCAGCGATTTCTGCACATAGACGACGGCGGTCTCCAGGATTTCGTCGCGACCGCCGGCGCCCGAAAGCCGTCGCGACAGGTCGAACAAGGCCTGCGCGGCGCGCTCGTTTTCCTGCGCGATGCGCTCCTGGTCGCGGGCGCGGCCGGCGAGCCACCCGACCAGCGCCGCCACCGCGACGAACACGACGAGCGAGAAGAATTCCTGCGGCTCGGCGATGGTGAATTTGTAGAGCGGTTGAATGAAGAAGAAATCGTCGGCGAAGAACGAAAGAATCGCCGCTGCGATCGCCGCGCGCACGCCGAACTGGATGGCTGAGATGAGCACGGCGGCCAGGAAGATCATCGACAGGTTGGGCAGGCGCAGAAAGGCGCTCAGCGCCTCGCCGACCGCCACCGCCCCGGCGACGGAGGCCGCCGCTGCGGCAAGCCCCAGCCAATCCCGGCTCGCCGGCCGGCGCAACAGTCGCTTGAGCCACGGCCGCGCCGCGCCCTCGCCGCCGGGCAGCACATGCACGTCGATCAGCCGCGCCTGGCGCGCCAGCCGCTCGGCGAGCGAGGCGCGCCAGCCCCAGCGCCGCCGCGGCCGGCCGCCGACGACGATCTGGGTGAAATTCTCGCGCCGGGCGAAGGCCAGAAGCTCGGCGGCGCGGTCGCGGCCGGCGAGCCGCTCGATCTCGGCGCCAAGGCTGCGGGCGAGCGCCAGCGCCTCGTCGGCGTCGCCGTCCTGGCCGCCGGGATCGCGCACATAGGCGGCGCACCAATCCGCGTTCAGCGCGGTGGCGAGCCGGCTCGCCGCGCGCACCACGGCGAGCGAGCGCTCGTCGGCGCCGACGCAGACCAACAGACGCTCGCCGCTGCCCCACGGTCCCTGGATGGCGCTCTGGCGCAATTGCTCGACCATGGAATCATCGACCCGCGCCGCCGTGCGCCGCAGCGCCAGTTCGCGCAGCGCGGTGAGGTTGCGCCTGGTGAAGAATTTTTGCGTCGCGATGCGCGCCGTCTGCGGCAGATAGACCTTGCCGTCGTCTAACCGCTGGATCAGTTCCTCGGCGGTGACATCGACCAGGATGAGGTCGTCGGCGTCGCGCAGCACGATGTCGGGCACGGTCTCGCGCACGGTGACGCCAGTGATGCGCGCGACGATGTCGGCGAGGCTTTCGAGATGCTGGACGTTGAGCGCCGTCCACACGTCGATCCCCGCCGCGATGAGTTCCTCGACATCCTGCCAGCGCTTGGGGTGGCGGCATTCGGGCGCGTTGGTGTGGGCGAGTTCGTCGACGATGATGAGTTTCGGGCGCCGGCGCAGCGCCGCGTCGAGGTCGAACGCCTCGAAGCGCCGCCCCTGCGCCTCGACGACGCGGCGGGGCAGAACTTCCAGGCCCTTCAGCAGCGCGTCGGTCTCGGCGCGCCCGTGCGTCTCGACGAGGCCGACGACGACATCGACGCCTTCCTGCTTGAGCCTCTGGGCGCGCGCCAGCATGGCGTAAGTCTTGCCGACGCCGGGCGCGGCGCCGAGGAAAACGAGCAGCCGCCCGCGCTGGCCCGATTGCGCCAGCGCCAGCAGGGCGTCGGGATCGGGACGCGGATTGTCTTGCTCGTTCGCCACTTTTGCAGATCGACCTTCAGCGCCCCACATTACGATTTCCGAACTGGGCGCGCCATGCGGATTTCCGCGCCCGCGCATAAGGGCCGCATAAAGAGGCGCGCCCTTATGCTTTCCTTATGCGCGAGGGCCGCCTTCGCGATGGAACGCTTACGGCGCCCGGCGTCAAATGGCTGCGGCTGAAACCGGAGCGTTTTGTCGTGAGCGATCTCATCTATCTCGTGATTGGTGTCGGCGTGCTGGCGCTGATGGCGCTTTACGCGCTCGCCTGCGACCGTTTGTGAGGCGCGCGCGCGATGATCGAACCTTTGATTGGCCTCGCCGTCGCCCTCGGCCTCGCGCTCTATCTGCTCTACGCGCTGATCCGGCCGGAGCGGTTCTGACGTCGCGCGCCGAATTTCATCTGAACGAGGATTTCCAACATGACCTTCGCAGGATGGTCTCAGATCGCCTTGACGCTCGCGCTAGTGGTGGCGGCCGCGATTCCGCTGAGCCGCCTCATCGACGCCGTCTATTCCGGGCGGCGCAACGCGCTCTCGCCCGTGCTCGGACCCGTCGAGCGCGGCTTTTATCGCCTGGCCGGGGTCGATCCCGCGCGCGAACAGGGATGGTGGCTCTACACGATGTCGATGCTGTCCTTCTCGCTCGCCGGCTTCGCTTCGCTCTACGCCTTGCAGCGTTTGCAGAACGTATTGCCGTTGAACCCGCAAGGCTTCGACGCTGTGCCGCCCGATCTCGCGTTCAATACGGCGATCAGCTTCATCACCAACACCAACTGGCAGAACTACGGCGGCGAGACGACGATGAGCCATCTGACACAGATGCTCGGTCTCACTGTGCATAATTTCCTCTCCGCCGCGACCGGATTGGCGATGGCCTTCGCGCTGGTGCGCGCCTTCGCGCGCTCCTCAACTCAGACCGTGGGCAATTTCTGGGTCGATATGACCCGCGTCGCGCTCTACGTGCTGCTGCCGTTGTCGGTTGTTGTCGCGCTGGCGATGGTGGCGCTCGGCGTGCCGCAAACCTTGCAAGTTTCGTTCGACGCGACGACGCTGGAGGGCGTCAAACAGACGATCTCGATCGGGCCGATGGCGAGCCAGGAGGCGATCAAGGAGCTGGGCACCAACGGCGGCGGCTTCATGAACGCCAATTCGGCCCATCCGTTCGAGAACCCCAGCGCCTGGACCGATCTGTTGCAGATCTGGTCGCTGCTGCTCGTGCCCGTCGCCTCCGTGCTCGCTTTCGGCCGCTCGATTGGCGACATCAGGCAGGGCCGCGCGATTCTGGCGGCGATGGCGGTTATGCTGATCGTCGGCGTCGGCGTCGTTTATTGGGCGGAAAGCGCAGGAAATCCGCTGTTGACTGCGCTCGGCGTCGATCCCGCGCAGGGCAATATGGAGGGCCATGAAGTTCGCTTCGGGCAGGCGATGACGGCCTTGTTCACCGCTGGGACCAGCGGCACGAGCACCGGCGCCGTCAACGCCATGTTCGATTCGATGACGCCGCTGGCCGGCCTCGTCCCGATGTTCAACCTGCTCGCCGGCTGCATCTGGCCGGGCGGCGTCGGCTCCGGACTCTATGGTTTTCTCGTCGTCGCCGTCGTCGCGGTGTTCGTCGCCGGGTTGATGGTTGGACGCACGCCGGAATATCTCGGCAAGAAGGTCGAGGCGCGCGAGATGAAACTGGCGATGCTGGCGGTGCTGATCTATCCGCTCGTCGTGCTCGGCTTCTCGGCCGCCTCGGTGATGCTGAAAACCGCGCTCGACAGTCTCAACAACAACGGGCCGCATGGCCTGTCGGAGATCCTCTACGCCTTCGCCTCGGCCAGCGCCAACAACGGCTCGGCCTTCGCGGGGCTCAATGGCGACACGCCGTGGTTCAACACGACGCTCGGCCTCGCCATGCTGCTCGGTCGCTTCGCTTATGTGATCCCGGTTCTGGCGCTGGCGGGCTCGCTGGGCGCCAAGAAGAAGGCGCCGGCTTCGGTCGGCACGTTTCCGACCGACGGGCCGCTGTTCGTCGGCCTGCTGATCGGCGTGATCGTCATTCTCTATCTGTTGCAATATTTCCCGGCGCTGACGCTGGGGCCGGTGGTCGAGCATTTCCTGATGCTCTCCGGCAAGACCTTCTAGGAGCCTCTCATGTCCTCGCAAGCCGCGCGTCTATTCGATCCCGCGATTGTCGCGCAAGCCGCACGCGACGCCTTCGTTAAACTCGATCCGCTGAAGTTGGCGCGCAATCCCGTCATCTTCGTCACCGCGGCGGTGTCCTTGCTCGTGACGGCGTTCTTCGTGCGCGATCTCCTGCGCGGCGAGGGCGCGCTGTTCTCCGGCCAGATCGCCTTCTGGCTGTGGTTCACGGTGCTGTTCGCCAATTTCGCCGAAGCCATCGCCGAGGGTCGCGGCAAAGCGCAGGCGGACTCGCTACGTCGCGCCCGCTCCGATACGCGCGCGAAGCGCCTGGTGGACGCCAAGGCGCTCGGCGATATCTATCAGGGCGTCAACGCGCTGGATCTGCGCGTCGGCGACGTCGTGCTGTGCGAGCCCGGCGACGTGATCCCCGGCGACGGCGAGATCGTCGAGGGCTTCGCCAGCGTCAACGAGGCGGCGATCACCGGCGAATCCGCGCCCGTCATCCGCGAGGCCGGCGGCGACCGCTCCGCCGTCACCGGCGGCACAACCGTCTTGTCGGACCGCATCAAGGTGCGCATCACCGCCGCGGCGGGCTCCACCTTCATCGACCGCATGATCGCGCTGGTCGAGGGCGCCGAGCGGCAGAAGACGCCGAACGAACTCGCGCTGTCGATCCTGCTCTGCGGCCTGACGCTGATCTTCCTCATCGTCTGCGTGACGCTGTGGCCGCTCGCCGCCTATTCCGGCAAGATCCTGTCGGTGACGGCGCTGGCGGCGCTGCTTGTCTGCCTGATCCCGACGACCATCGGCGGCCTGCTCTCGGCCATCGGCATCGCCGGCATGGATCGGCTGATCCGCTTCAACGTCATCGCCACCTCCGGGCGCGCCGTGGAGGCCGCCGGCGACGTCGATACGCTGCTGCTCGACAAGACCGGCACCATCACCTTCGGCGCGCGCATGGCCGATGAATTCATCGCCGTCGCCGGCGTCGGCGAGGCGGCGCTCGCCGAGGCCGCGTTGATGGCGAGCCTCGCCGACGAGACGCCGGAAGGCCGCTCCATCGTCACGCTGGCGCAGACGCGTTATCGCATCGAGGCCAAGGCCGAGGCCAGCGCGGTCGTGGCGCCCTTCTCCGCGCAGACGCGCATGTCCGGCGTCGATCTCCCCGGCCGCAGCTTGCGCAAGGGCGCGGTCGATGCGGTGCTGCGCTGGTCGGATCTCGCGCGCGCGGCGGCGCCGGCGGAGTTCATCCAGGCCGTCGAGCGCATCGCGCGCGCCGGCGGCACGCCGTTGGCGGTGGCGGAAAACCGGCGGCTGCTCGGCGTCATCCATCTCAAGGACGTCGTCAAGCCCGACATCCGCAAGCGTTTCGCCGAATTGCGCGCGATGGGCATCAAGACGGTGATGGTGACCGGCGACAATCCGCTCACCGCCGCCGCCATCGCCTCGGAAGCTGGCGTCGATGATTTCCTCGCCGAGGCGACGCCGGAGGACAAGCTCAGCCTCATCCGCCGCGAGCAGCAGGGCGGCCGGCTCATCGCCATGTGCGGCGACGGAACCAACGATGCGCCAGCGCTCGCCCAGGCCGA
>JAJYDD010000212.1 GCA_021777795.1 Pseudomonadota bacterium
GCGCCGCCGAGGTCTGCGCGCCATCGACGCCATCCGTCTCACGCTCGCCGGCAACCCCATTCCAACTGTCGCGTGACACCTGGGGACTGAGCAATTACGTGATTCGAGGTGACACCCTTGCACGCAGATAGTCGTGCAACCAAGCCAATTTTCCCAACGTGTTGGGTCGGTTTTCCCCCCATCACTGGCATTCGCCGCCTCGCAGTCGCAACGGCAAACAGCCATCTCTCTCCCAGACCGACGCTCTCGCGGCGCACACCAACTAACGGGAGACGCCGGCAAAGCAAACGCCCCGGTTCCTTCACGAAGCCCTCGCGTTTGCCGCCCTCGCAGCCCTCGGCCGCTTCGCCGCGTAAAGCTATGCGACTCTCACCCGCCTTGCGATCTTCGCGATGGTTGCGCGCGAGCAGCCGGTCACATCCTGGATCGCGCTCCACGACATTTTCTTGTCGAGCATCTCGGCGATCCCCGCATTGCGCTTCGTATCGGCCGGCCGTCCCTTGTATCGGCCCTCGGACTTGGCCTTGGCCTGTCCCTGCGCCTGTCGACGGCGACGATCCTCGTAGTCCTTGCGCGCGACAGCGGCGAGTACATCCAACATCATCCCGTTCACAGCGGCGAACATGCGCTTGCTGAACTCGTCGCCGCTCGTGAGCATCCACGACGTGGGCAGGTCGAGCGCCACGACCCGGACCTGCCGGGCATCGAGTTCGGCGCGGAGTTTTTTCCAGTCGCTGTCGGTCAGACGAGACAGGCGGTCCACCTGCTCGACAAGGAGCACGTCCCCCGGCTTGCTGTCGCCGATGAGGCGAAACAGTTCGGGCCGCGCCAGTTTCGCGCCGCTCTCGTTCTCGATGTAGGTGCCGACGATGTTGAGCCCGTGCTCGTGGGCGAAGGTCTCGACCTGTTCGCGCGCGCGATTGGCGTCTTGTTCGGTCGTCGACGCTCGAAGGTAAGCTCTGGCGAGCATTGAAAAGTGCCCTATGGTTCGTTTTTTTAGATGGTCTCCATATAGGAGTGCATTTTGGTTTGCCAAGAGGCATATATTGAACCAGACAGACGATGGTTTCCGTGGGGCGTACCCAAACCGAACCGGGGGCGCGCCCTCTACGAGGACGCCGAAATTCGGCCGCGCCTTCCAGCCCGCTTGCAGTTGACTGCAAGTCGGCCCGCGCCGCTCGGGCCGGCGGGCGCGCCTGCGCGTTCATGAGCTATTGCTTTCCGGTCCCGCCTCGCGCTTGATGCAGGCCGGCAGGGAGGCGGATTTGGCGTCGGACAACGGGGACATTGAGCGGCGGCTGTGGAGCACCGCCGACCTGCTCAGGGCGAACTCCGGACTCAAGCCGTCCGAATATTCCCGGCCCGTGCTCGGCCTCCTGTTCCTGCGCTACGCCGACGGGCGCTTCGCCGAGGTCGAAAAGCTTTTGCAGCCTCGGCCGGGCAGTCGCCTCGGCACGCCGACGCCGGACGCCTACAAAGCCAAAGGCGTCATCTACCTGTCGCCCGAGGCGCGGTTCTCGCACCTGCTGGCGCTGCCCGAGGGCGCGAACCTTGGCCGGGCGCTCAACAGCGCCATGGAAGACATAGAGCGGAACAACGCCGACCTCGCCGACGCCCTGCCGAAGAATTACGGCGCGGTCGGCGACAGCATCCTGCGCGAACTCATCAAGACGCTCGCCCCGCTCAAGATCGACGGCGACGCCTTCGGGCGGGTCTACGAATATTTCATGGGCTCCTTCGCGAAACAGGAGATGCAGAAGGGCGGCGAGTTCTACACGCCGGCGAGCATCGTCAAGCTCATCGTCGAAATCATTGAGCCCTACCACGGCCGCATCCTCGACCCGGCTTGTGGCTCGGGCGGCATGTTCGTGCATTCCGCCGATTTCGTCCGAGCGCACGAGCGCGCGCCTGCGAAGGAACTGTCGATATTCGGCATCGAGAAGGTGGCGGAGACGCAGCGGCTCGCGCGCATGAATCTTGCCGTCCACGGCCTCGGCGGCACGATCCGCGAGGCCAACGCCTATTACGAGGAGCCGTTTCCGACCGTCGGCCAGTTCGATTTCGTCATGGCCAATCCGCCCTTCAACGTCGATGGCGTCGATAAGGAGAAGGACGCGATCCGCAAGCGGCAGGACCGCTTCCCCTTCGGCCTGCCCAAGCCCGACAACGGCAATTACCTTTGGATCGAGATGTTCTGGTCGGCGCTCAACGATCACGGCCGCGCCGGCTTCGTCATGGCCAATTCGGCGGCCGACGCGCGCGGGACCGAACTCGACATTCGCCGGGGGCTGATCGAGACCGGTACGGTCGATTGCATCGTCTCCGTCGGGCCGAATTTCTTCTACACCGTGACGCTGCCCTGCACGCTGTGGTTCTTCGACAAGGGCAAGGCGGCGACGAAACGCAAGGGCGACGTCCTGTTCATCGACGCGCGCCACGTCTTCCGCCAGATCGACCGCGCCCACCGCGACTTCACGCCGGCGCAGATCGAGTTCCTCGCCAATATCGTGCGTCTCTGGCGCGGCGAGGCGGCGGAGTTGATCCAGGGCTCGCGCGACCTCCTGGCCGAGCGCGGGCTGCTCAAGGGCTATGCGGACGTGCCCGGCCTCTGCAAGGCGGCGACGCTGAAGGAAATCGAGGCGCAGGGCTTCAGCCTCAATCCCGGCCGCTACGTCGGCGCGACGGCGCGGGAAGCCGAGACCGAAGACTTTCGGGTGACGCTGGAGGCGTTGCAGGAGGAGTTCGAGCGGCTGACCGGCGAGGCGCGGGGCCTCGAAGACGCCATCGCCGCCAATGTCGCCGCCATCCTCGCTTGAGCCGGCGTTGTCAGCCGGCGGCGGCGCGCGCATAATCCCGGCGACTTGCTTTGGACGCTTTCACCATGACCGACCTTTCCCGCATCGTCCTCGACGCGCAAGTGCTCGCCGGCAAGCCGGTCGTGCGCGGCACGCGGCTTTCGGTCGAGTTCGTGCTCGGCCTGCTCGCCGAGGGCTGGAGCGAAGCGGACATTCTCGACAATTACCCGAATCTCGGCGGCGACGACGTCCGCGCCTGCCTCGCCTACGCTCGCGACGCGCTGGCGTCGGAGAAAGTTTATCCGAGCGCCGCGTGAATGCGCTTCCTGGCCGACGAGAATTTTCCGGGGCGCGCGGTCGCGGCGCTGCGCCGCGCCGGGGTCACGGTGGACTGGGCGCTCGAACTCGCGCCCGGCGCGCCGGACGAGGCGGTGCTCGCGCGGGCGCTGGCCAGCGGAGCGGTGTTGCTGACCTTCGACAAGGATTTCGGCGAGTTGGCGTGGCGCAGGAAGCCGAGCGCCGGCTTCGGCGTGTTGCTGTTCCGCCTGCCGATGCCGAGGGCGGCGGAGGCCGGCGACGCGCTGGCGCGGCTGGTGCAGTCGCGGCAGGATTGGGTCGGGCACTTTTCGGTGATCGAGCCGGGGCGGCTGAGGATGCGGGCGTTCATCGGGGAGTGACCCTTTAGGTGTTCTCGCCAGACAACTTGAGTCAGGTTTCATCAGTAAGCATTTTGGGGCGAATTGGTGTTCAGATCACAAAAGCTAGGCGATGTGCTACGGCTGCATCGCGGCTACGATATTACCAAGGCGCAGCAATCGCCGGGGCCATACCCGGTTGTCAGTTCGTCCGGGATTTCCAGTTGGCACTCGGAGTGCAAGTTCGGCGGTCCCGGCGTTATCATCGGGCGGAAAGGCTCTCTCGGTACAGCCTTCTACATTCCCGGCCCCTATTGGCCCCATGACACAACCCTCTACGTCGAGGATTTTCGCGGGAATAGCCCGCGTTATTGCTACTATCTCCTGAAGACGCTGGGTCTTGAACGGTACGACGTCGGCGCGTCGAACCCGACGTTAAATCGAAATCATCTCCACGAGGTCGATGTTACAACGCCGTCCGCCGGCGAGCAGCGCCGCATAGCGGACGTCTTGTCCTCTTATGACGACCTCATCGAGAATAACACGCGGCGGGTCGCGATCCTGGAGGAGATGGCGCGGCGCATCTTCGAGGAATGGTTCGTCCACTTCCGCGCCCCCGGCTGCGAGGGCCTGCCGCTCGTCGAGAGCGAACTCGGGCCGATCCCGAAGGGGTGGAAAGCCTTGCCGCTGTCCGAGGTCGCGGCCGTCAACCCCGAGCAGATCACCCCCCGGAACCCGCCCGCCTCGATCAACTACATTGACATTGCGTCAGTGTCGCCCGGCAGCATAGACGCGGTCGTGCCCATGGATTTTTCGGACGCGCCGGGACGAGCACGGCGCATCGTGCGCCACGGCGACGTTATCTGGTCTACCGTGAGGCCAAATCGCCGATCTTTCGCACTGGTCGCCCATCCCCTGCCTGACACAATCGCTTCAACCGGTTTTGCTGTCCTGCGCGCCCGCGACGTCCCGTGGGCCTACCTCTACTGCGCAACAACGACGCAGGGCTTCACCGATTATCTCACGAACCATGCGACCGGGTCGGCATACCCTGCGGTCAAAGCTGACGATTTTGAGAAGGCAGTGATTCTCGTTCCGCCACGCAGCGTCTTGGCTGACTTCGCCAAGTTGGCCGAACCGGCGTTCTCGCTCGGCCAGACCCTTCGAGGCCAAAATCGAAATCTGCGCGCCCAACGCGACCTCCTCCTCCCCAAGCTCATCTCCGGCGAAATCGAGGTCGCCGACGCCGCGCCGATGCTGGAAGCCGCCGAGTGAGCGCCGTCATCTCTCTCGGCAAGTTCGAGCGCGTGCCGCTCACCAAGGCGTGGCCGACCGAGGACGGCAACTTCACGCCCTGGCTGGCCGGCGAGAGCGTCATCGGCCTGCTCGGCGAAGCGCTCGGCATGGAGCTTGAGGTCGAGGCGGTCGAGCATTGGGTCGGTTCCTTCCGCGCCGACATTCTCGCGCGCGCGACCGAGGAGGCCGACCATCGCGTGCTCATCGAGAACCAGTTCGGCCGCACCGACCACAAGCACCTCGGGCAAATCCTCACCTACCTCGCCGGCATCGAGGGCGCGAAGACCGTCGTGTGGATCGCCGAGAAGGTCTGCGAGGAGCACCGCGCCGCCATCGACTGGTTGAACACCTACACGGCCGACGACTTCTCCTTCTTCGCCATCGAAATCGAGCTTTGGCGCATCGACAATTCGCCGCCCGCGCCGCGCTTCAACGTCATCGCGAGCCCGAACGGCTGGACGCGCAGCGCGCGGTCCGCCGTCCGCCAGATCGCCGAGGGGGAACTGGCCGAACGCCATCACATCCGCCTCGCCTATTGGGCGTCGTTCAGCGAGTTCCTGAAAAGCAAGAACTCGCATTTCAGGATCAAACGCGCCAATAAGGACCACTGGTTCGAGTTTCCCGTCGGGCGCGCCGGCTTTGTCATCAGCGACACGATCAGCACCGGCAAGCAGCGCATCGCCGTCGAACTCTATATCAGCAATGACCCCGGCAAGTCCTATATCCGCGCTCTGCACGCGCAGAAGGAGGCCATCGAAGCCGAGTTCGGGCAGGCGCTGGACTGGCAGGAACTCCCGACCAAGAAAGCGTCGCGGATCGCGCTGTTTCGCACGGGCGTCGATCCCGCCGACGAGGCCCTGCGGCCAGACCTGCACGCCTGGATGCTCGACAAGATGGAGCGGTTCCTGCGGGTCTTCGCGCCGCGCGTGAAGTCGCTGCCGTCCAACTCGGCGGCGGAGGCCCGCGACGAATGACCCCCGGCCCCGGCGACTTCGTTTACACGCAGTCAACTGCAAGGATGGGCGGCTTCTCCGAAGCCGCCCTCGTCGAGGGGCCGGCGAAGGAGTTGTTCAGCGCGCTCGGCTGGACCATCGGCGACCTTTTCGGGGAGTTTGGCGGCGGTGGCAGCGCCGAGGGCCGGGCGTCGATGCGCGACGCGATCCTGCCGAACCGCCTGCGCGCGGCGCTGAAGCGGCTAAACCCGGCCCTGCCGCAAGACGCGCTCGACGACGCTTTCACCGAGCTGACCCGCGACCGGCGCGCCATCGACCCCATTCGCGCCAATGCCGAGGTGCTTGGCCTGTTGCGCGCGGGCGTGGGCGTCGAGGTGCGGCGCGGGGCTGGCGAGCCGAAGACGGAGACCGTGCGCGTCGTCGATTGGGAGAGGCCCGAGGCCAACGATTTCTTTCTCGCCTCGCAGGTCTGGTTTTCCGGCGACCTCTACAAGCGCCGCGCCGACCTCGTCGGCTTCGTCAACGGCCTGCCGCTGCTGTTTGTCGAACTGAAGGCCGCCCATAAGGCGCTGCAAGACGCCTTCAATGACAACCTCGCCGACTACCGCGTCGCGATCCCGCAGGTCTTCACGCCCAACGCCTTCGTCATCCTCTCCAACGGCCTCAAGGCCGTGCTCGGCTGCGCCGAAGCGCCGCTCGAATATTTCAACGAGTGGAAGCGCATCGACGACGAGGAGGAGCCGGGCGTCGTCAGCCTCGAAACGCTGATCCGGGGAACCTGCCGGCCGGCGCGCTTCCTTGACCTCGTCGAGAATTTCATCGCCTTCGAGGAAGGCAAGCAGGGCCTCGTCAAGAAGCTGGCCCGCACGCACCAGCTCCTCGGCGTCAACCGCGCGCTCGCCGCCGTCGATAAGCTCGTCGAGAACCGGGGCCGGCTCGGCGTGTTCTGGCATACGCAGGGCTCGGGCAAGAGCCTTTCGATGCTGTTCTTCGCCCGCAAGGTGCTGCGCAAGAAGCCGGGCGATTGGACCTTCGTCATCGTCACCGACCGCACCGAGCTTGACGTACAGATCGCCGGCACGTTCTCGGCCTGCGGCGAACTGGCCAAGCCGCGCGAGGCCGTGCAGGCGCAAAGCCGCGAGCACCTGAAAGAGTTGCTGCGCGGCAACGAACGCTATGTCTTCACGCTGATCCAGAAATTCGGCGCGGCGCGCGGCGAGAATTTCCCGGTGCTCTCGACCCGCAGCGACATCATCGTCGTGACCGATGAAGCGCATCGCAGCCAATACGACATTCTCGCCGCCAACATGCGCGCCGCGCTGCCCAACGCC
>JAJYDD010000213.1 GCA_021777795.1 Pseudomonadota bacterium
TACGAGAAGCAGGGCAACAAGACCAAGGCGGTCGAATCCTACAATCGCGCGATGGAAGTCGATCCGCAGAACGCGCTCGCGCGCGACGGATTGCGCCGGCTCGGCTGACGGGCGGCCTCCAGAAAAGCAGGCGGCGGCGCGGCCGTCGGCGAGATAAAGTCAGCTCAAGGGATTGTCGGCGTCGAGCCCATAATGGGCGAGCAGGGCGCGAGGCGAAATTCTTGCCTGGCGTCGAGCCGGCGGACCCGACGCGCGAGCGTAGCGCGAGCCTCGCCCTCTCAGCCGCTTGACCGCACGACCCAGCCGGGTGGTAAAGTCGCGTCGGCGGCTTGGGAAAGCCGCGGGATCTGGGGGAATATCATGTCGCGTCGCCTTGCCGTTCTCACCGTCGCGCTCTTGGCGGGAGTCTCGGTCGCTCACGCCAAGGACAGCGTCACTATCGGGATGACGCTGGAGCCGCCGG
Organism: Pseudomonadota bacterium; assembly: GCA_021777795.1. Taxonomy (GTDB): domain Bacteria; phylum Pseudomonadota; class Alphaproteobacteria; order Rhizobiales; family Beijerinckiaceae; genus Roseiarcus. Next base: position 464 of record JAJYDD010000213.1, read on the forward strand.
GCCTCGATCCCACCACCAAGCCCGCCGCCGCGATTGGCGAGATCGTCCATTACAACGTGTTCGAGGGGCTGACGAAAATCAACGAGGATTTCTCGGTCACGCCGCTGCTGGCCTCCTCCTGGACCTTTTCCAAGGACTTGAAAACGCTGACGCTGACGCTGAAGAAAGGCGTCAAGTTCCAGGATGGCGAGCCCTTCACGTCGAAGGATGTCAAGTTCTCCTTCGAACGCTTCGCGGCCAAGGATTCCACCAACAAGGACAAAGCGTTCTTCGCTTCGATCAAGTCGATCGAAGCCAGCGATCCCGCCAAGGTGACGCTGACTTTCGATGAGCCGAGCTTCGCGGCGCTGACGCATCTGGGCTACGACACCGCCGTCATTCTCGATGAGAAGAGCGCCGGCGACGAAGCCAATCACCCCGTCGGCACGGGCCCCTACAAGTTGGCGAGTTGGAACAAGGGCGCCTCGCTGACGCTCGACGCCTGGGACGGCTATCGTGAGCCCGCCAAGATCGCCATCAAGCATGCGACCTTCAAATTCATCTCCGACCCCGCCGCGGAGGCCGCCGCCGTGCTTTCCGGCGACATCCAAGACTTCCCGCGCATCGCCGCGCCCTCGCTGGACCAATTCAAGACCGACCCGCGTTTCCAGGTGCTGGTCGGCGGCACCGAGGGCAAGACGATCCTGGCCATGAACAACGCCAAGGCGCCGCTCAACGAGTTGAAAGTGCGGCAGGCGATCGCCTATGCGCTCGACCGCAAGGCGATCATCGACGGCGCCTCGAACGGCCTCGGCACGCCGATCGGCAGCCATCTGACGCCCAATGATCCCGGCTATGTCGATCTCACCGGCATGTATCCGCACGACCCCGCCAAGGCCAAGGAACTGTTGAAGGAAGCCGGCGTCAAGACGCCGCTGAGCCTGACGATGATTCTGCCGCCGCCGTCTTACGCGCGCCAGGGCGGCGAGATCATCGCGGCCGAACTCGCCGATGTCGGCATTCAGGCCAAGATCGAGAACGTCGAATGGGCGCAATGGCTCTCCAACGTCTACACCAACCATAATTTTGACCTGACGATCATCAGCCATGTCGAACCGCTCGACATCGCCATTTACGCCAATCCGAAATATTACTTCGGCTACGACAGCAAAGCCTTCCAGGACATCATCAAAAATTGGGAAGCGGCGCCGGATTTGGCGGCTTACAAGGCGGCGCTTGTGGCGGCGCAGAAGAAGCTGGCGGAAGATTGCGTAAACGGCTTCCTGTACCAACTGCCCAATGTCGTCGTCGCCGACGCCAAGCTGACGGGTCTGTGGAAGAATGCCCCGATCTTCGTCAACGACCTCTCGGCAATGTCCTGGAAGTGACAAGCCGAGACTGAAAGCGTTGCGCGCGGTGGCGAGGCTCCAGGAGTGCGTTGCTGCGCGTGTCGCTGGCCTTCCGGCCCGAGTCTTGCTAATCGCTGCCTAAACTTTGGGCGCGAGACGAGGGACGAGAACTGGCATGCGCAAGGCGGCGGTGACCCGAAAGACCAATGAGACGGAGATCGCCGTCGAGCTCGATCTCGACGGGACGGGCACGGCGAAGGTCGCCACCGGCGTCGGGTTCTTCGATCACATGCTCGACCAACTCGCCCGCCATTCTCTCATGGATATGACAGTGAGCGCCAAGGGCGACCTGCATATCGACGACCACCACACCGTCGAAGATGTTGGGATCGCGCTTGGTCAGGCGCTGAAGCAGGCGCTCGGCGACAAGCGCGGGTTGACGCGCTACGCCGATTGCCTGTTGCCGATGGACGAAACGCTGACGCGCGTCGCCGTCGATGTCTCCGGGAGGCCGTTCCTGGTGTTTCGAACCGAGTTCCCGACGCCGAAGATCGGGACGTTTGACACCGAACTGGTGCGGGAGTTTTTCCAGGCTTTCGCCATCAACGGCGGCCTGACGCTGCATATCGAAAACTTGTACGGCGTCAACAGCCACCATATCGCGGAATCATGCTTCAAAGGCGTGGCGCGGGCGCTTGGCGCGGCGCTTGCGATCGATGTGCGGCAGGCTTCGCGCGTGCCCTCGACCAAGGGCGCGCTCTGACGGCGGGCGCGCCACAAGCTGCGGCGGAGAGAGATGAAACTGTTTGCGATTCATGCGCCGCGCGCGGCCGAGGCGATCGGCGATCTCGAAGGCGCGCGCGCGGCGAGGACGGGGTTTTCCCTCGCCGCGCTGGTGTTCGGGCCGCTGTGGCTGCTCGCGCGAGGGGTGTGGGCGGCGCTGGCGGCCTATGTGATGCTGGCGGCGGCGATCCTCGCGCTGGCCGCCTATGGCTGGCTAGGGGTGGGCGCGGCGGCGGGGCTCATCCTCCTGGGCCATCTCTATATCGGTGTTGAGGGCAGGGCGCTCGCCATCGCCGCCAGCGATCGCGGCGGCCGCGCGCTGGTCGATGTGGTCTACGCCCGCAGCGCGCTGGAGGCCGAGAAGATCTATCTCGAACGGGCGCTGCATCCGGCGCCGGCGGCGGCGTGGCGCGGCGCGCCGGCCGCCTCGCCCGATGTGATCGGCCTGTTTCCGGAGCCTGGCCGATGAAGGTGGCGATCGTCGATTACGGGTCCGGCAATCTGCATTCCGCCCACAAGGCGTTCGAGCGCGCCGCGCGCGAGGCCGAGGTGGCGGCCGAGGTGCGGGTGACGGCCGATCCCGATTATGTGCGCGGCGCCGATCGCATCGTGCTGCCCGGCGTCGGCGCCTTCGCCGATTGCCGGCGCGGCCTCGACGCCGCGACGGGGGTTATCGAGGCGATGACGGAGCGGGTGCGCCGGCAGGGCGCGCCTTTCCTCGGCATCTGCGTCGGCATGCAGCTTCTGGCGACGCGCGGGCTCGAACATGAGGTGGTGGACGGGCTTGGCTGGATTGCCGGCGACGTCGCGGTGATCCGCCCTTCCGATGCGAGCCTCAAAATCCCGCATATGGGCTGGAACACGCTCGACATTCGCCGCCCGCACCCGCTGCTGGAGGGGATCAGCCCCGGCTTGCACGCCTATTTCGTCCATTCCTACCAGCTCTATGCGGCCGAGCCCGCCGATGTCGTCGCAACGGCCGATTATGGCGGACCGATCACGGCCATCGTGGCGCGCGACAATATCGTGGGCACGCAGTTCCATCCCGAAAAGAGCCAGACCCTGGGGCTGGCGTTGATTGGCAACTTTTTGAAGTGGCGCCCGTGATCTTATTTCCCGCGATCGATCTGAAGAACGGCGAATGCGTGCGCCTGGTGCGCGGCGACATGGAGCGGGCCACGGTATTCAATACCGACCCCGCCGCTCAGGCGCAGACTTTCGAGGCCCAGGGCTTCGGCTATCTGCACGTCGTCGATCTCGACGGCGCTTTCGCCGGCGCGCCGGTCAATGCGCTGGCGGTCGAGCGCATTCTGTCGGCGACGGGCATGAAGGTGCAACTCGGCGGCGGCGTGCGCGATCTGCGCACGGTGGCCGGCTGGCTCGACAAGGGCGTTTCGCGCGTCATCATCGGTACGGCGGCGCTGAAGGATCCCGATTTCGTGCGCGAGGCGGCGCGGCTTTATCCCGGCCGGATCGCGGTCGGCATCGACGCGCGCGACGGCCGCGTCGCGGTCGAAGGCTGGGCGCTGCAATCGGACGTTTCCGCGCTCGACCTCGGCCGCATGTTCGAGGATTCCGGGGTGGCGGCGATCATCTACACCGACATCGCCCGCGACGGCGTGCTGATGGGGCTCAACATCCCGCAGACGGTGGCGCTCGCCGAGGCGCTGACGATCCCCGTCATCGCCTCGGGCGGCCTGGCCTCGATCGAGGACGTCAAGCGCCTGCTCGCCCCCGATTGCGCCAAGCTCGCCGGGGCGATCTCGGGAAGGGCGCTCTATGACGGGCGGCTGGATGCGGGCGAGGCGCTGGCGCTGCTGAGGGGGGGCGACAGAATTGAAGGTCGATGAACTCGTCAGGGCAGCGACCTCGCACGCAGAGTCGGTGAAAGTTTCGCGCACTGGAATCAATCCGCTCCTGTGGCTCGTCGGGCTTATTACACCGCTGGCGTTGATCCTAGCGGTGTGGGCGAACGATGCGCCGCTTCGGGTCGCGTTGCTCATGTTTGCGGCGTTGCCGCCCTCGGTGGCGATTATCGCGTGGTTTGTGCTATTGTTCTTGCGGCCGCAAATGCTTGAATCGGAGGAATATCGGCTTCGTCAGAGTGCGATCCGGTTGCTCATCGACAGTGCTGGCGACGAGAGGATCGTGAATGCGGCAACCCAAAGTGCACGAATTGAAAGTCTCCTCGGCGGAGTTGGCGAAGGAGAGGGCAAATGAAGCGGCATCTAATCGTGTTCGAAGAAGAAGGTCAGCGCGAGCACAGCCTCAGCGCCGATTTAAAGCGGTTCATCGAGTCACTCGGTGATGGAGCAGCAATGTACACATTCGATGGCCGCGTCGCTTTCTTGAAAGCAAATCTGACGGCTCAGGAAGTCACGAAAAGATTATTACCGTTTGCTGGATCAGATCTTTTCTTCGTCGCTGATATATCATCGGCGGATTGTTCGGGTAGAATGTACGGAATAGTGTGGGATTTTCTTAAAAAAGACTCCATTCCGACTGCCGCTGAATAATGCTGAAATCCCGCGTCATCCCCTGTCTTGACGTCAAGGACGGCCGCGTCGTCAAGGGCGTCAATTTCGTCAATTTGCGCGACGCCGGCGATCCCGTCGAATGCGCCATCGCCTATGACAAGGCGGGCGCCGACGAATTGTGCTTCCTCGACATCGCCGCCAGCCACGAGGATCGCGGCATCCTGCTCGATGTCGTCAGCCGCACGGCCGAGGTGTGCTTCATGCCGCTGACGGTCGGCGGCGGCGTGCGAAAGATCGACGACATCAGGCGATTGCTGCTCGCCGGCGCCGACAAGGCCTCGATCAATTCGGCGGCGGTGGCGGATCGCCAGTTCGTGCGCGCGGCTGCCGAAAAATTCGGCAGCCAATGCGTGGTCGTCGCCATCGACGCCAAGCAGGTCGCGCCCGGACGGTGGGAGATATTCACTCACGGCGGTCGTCGCCCAACGGGGATTGACGCCTTGGCCTTCGCGCGCGAGGTCGCCGAACTCGGGGCGGGCGAGATCCTGCTGACCTCGATGGACCGCGATGGATCGCGCGCGGGCTTCGATCTGGAACTAACTCGGGCCGTGGCCGACGCCGTGCCGATCCCGGTGATCGCCTCCGGCGGCGTCGGCAATCTCGATCATCTCGCCGACGGGGTGCTGAAGGGCCACGCCAGCGCCGTTCTGGCCGCCTCGATCTTCCACTTCGGCGAATTCACGATCCGCCAGGCCAAGGAGCGCATGGCGGGGGCCGGAATTGCGATGCGGCTCGACTGAGAGAACCTTTGGGCGGCCGACGGCGTATTCCCTGGTGACGCGCCCGCCCAAACCGGCGTGTGCGATCCGAGGAGAGCGCTCATGCACATCATTTCACGTCGCGCGGCCCTGGCCGCCGCCTTCGTTCTCGCCGGTTTGACAGGCGCCTACGCTGCGGAAGTCAAATACACAGCCAAACTCGACGGCGCCTCGGAAACGCCGCCGAACGACAGCAAGGGTACGGGCATGGTCGACGCCCAATTCGACACGGCGACTCAGAAGCTGAGCTGGACGATCACCTATTCGGGTCTGACCGGAGCCGCGATCGCGGCCCATTTCCACGGGCCCGCGCCGGCCGGCAAATCGGCGCCGCCGATGGTCCCGATCACCGGCAATCTCGCCAGCCCGATCAAAGGCTCCGCCAAGCTGACCGAGCCGGAGGCCAAGGCGCTCGCGGACGGGATGATGTATTTCAACATCCACACCGCCGCCCACAAACCGGGCGAAACCCGCGGCCAGTTGATGAAAGCCATGTAAGTCGCCGCTCGCCCGCGGGCCGGCGGAGGGCTCGCGGGCGTCCGAATTTTGTTTAAACCATTGTGATATAAAACGATTTTGGCCCGTAGCGGTGGTTGGTGTGACGCGCCGGTGACTTTTTTCCAAAAAGGGTTTGACAGGGTAGGGGTGTTGGCCTAGATAGCGCTCACCGACGGCGACGCCGCTGGATTGGCGGTTAGGTTGGTTGTTGGGTAGATAACGGCCTTGCATCGACGCTGAGTTCTCCCTATCTGAGAGGAGGGGGTTGAACGGGTGTCGGCTGTTTTCGCTTTCGGGGTGACCTGGGGGTGGAGATAGGGTCGAGAGATTGGGTTTTGACGGGTTGGCTTGGCGCGTAGCGTTGGGCGGATCTGTATGGACCTGGGGGTTATGGCCTCCGAACGCTGTTTGACAATTTCATCGGAAGAAAGAGAGACGTGGACGGCGGCGTCCTTGCGGGGTTCGGTAGGCTTTAGGGTTTGCTGGATCCGGAAGAGACAAGCTGACGGTCACGTTTCAGACAATGTCCTGTTTGGGTTGGGTGGTTTCGAACGTCGTGAGACGGTCGGGGCGCTTATAGCCTGGGTGGGATTGTGTTTGGAACTCGTCAAATGGGGCTGAGAGGCTCC
>JAJYDD010000214.1 GCA_021777795.1 Pseudomonadota bacterium
CGCGCCACCCGCGCGCTCGCCCCGCATGACCCCAAGCTCAACGACATCCGCTGGCTCATCGGCGAGGCCCTCCGCCGCGTCCACGGCCGCGCGGGGATCGAGGGTCTGCGCGCGGTGGCGTTGGATAGAATCGGGACGACAGGTTTCGGCCCGCGCTCGGGCCTGCCTATGAGCGAAATCGCCCTGCACGCCCGAGACAAGCTGCACGCGGCGCAAGAGAAGGTCGGGCCGGCGGCGTGGCCGGTGGTCAACCGCATCGTCATCGAGGGCGCAGGCGTGCGCGAATGCCGCGCCTACGTGCCCGAGATCGTGACGCCGTGGCGGGCGGATGCGGTGGTGACCGACAGACTGCGGGTGGCGCTGGACGCGCTCGGCGGGCTGTTGGGGGTGACGGGGAGGTGAGGGGGGCGCGCTCCGTTTTCGGGGCGTTGGGCGACGGCGGGGCGGCGAAGGCGTAAGCGGATAACCGCCGATGCGTGCGGGGCGCGCTGGCGGCGTATTGCGCCGCCGCGCTGGCGCAGCACGGCCCGATGAACATGCGGGCGCTGGTGACGCATTGCCGCAAGGCGAGGGGCTGGACGCCAGCGACATGGTGTTCGCGAAGTCAGTGGGGGCGCGGCTCGTTCATACGCTACGAATTCAGGCAAACCTCGACAGGATTGTGATTTGAGAAAAGGGAACGGAGCGCGATCGTTTGGTCACGGGTTTTGCGCCGGCTGCCTCCTCGAACCAAACGGCGTGGCGTCGGCGGCTGATTGCGGAAGCGGTCGCGCGAAGCGTGCGTCCTTCGAGGCCCCTTCGGGGCGCCTCAGGACGAGGGTGGCTGTTGGCGCTAACGGCCGCCAACGGTCCTGAATTCGCACCCTCCCACCTTACCAAAACTTCACCTTCGCGCCACTCCCCGTAAACCCCCGCGCTCCCATATTCGGCTCACCAAACAACGGGAGCCGTAGCGCATCATGTCCGTGGTCGCCCTCAACGCCGATCGCCGAAGGAGCCTGCGCCGCGCAGGACTCAGCGCTGCGATCGCCGCCTCGCTCGGCGGCGCGGCGCTCGGCGCGACTGCGGCGCTCCCCGCCTACGCGGCCGAGGCCGCTGGGCCCGCCTCCTTCGCCGACATCGTCGATCGCGTCAAAGGCGCGGTCGTCTCCGTCAAAGTCACGCTCGCCGACGTCGCCGAGGACGAGGACGGCCCGCCGCTGCGGCACGGCGGCCCGGTCGAGCGCTTCTTCAAGCGCTTTGGCCTGCCGCTGCCCGACGAGGACGGCCGCCGTCTCGACCCGCCGCACGATCGCGAAACCGCCCAGGGCTCCGGCTTCTTCATCTCGGCCGACGGCTATGTCGTCACCAACAATCACGTCGTCGAGCACGCCAGCGCGGTCACGGTGACCACCGATGGCGGTCGCACGCTGCCGGCCAAGGTCATCGGCGTCGATCCCAAGACCGATCTGGCGTTGCTGAAAGTGGAAGGCGCGAGCTTTCCGTCCGTGCCTTTCGCCGCCAAACCGCCGCGCGTCGGCGATTGGGTGATCGCGGTCGGCAATCCGTTCGGTCTCGGCGGCACGGTGACGGCCGGCATCGTCTCGGCGCGCGGGCGCGACATCGGCTCCGGCCCCTATGACGATTTCATCCAGATCGACGCGCCGGTCAATCATGGCAATTCCGGCGGCCCCACCTTCAACAATGCGGGCGAGGTCGTCGGCGTCAACACCGCGATCTTCTCGCCCTCCGGCGGCAGCGTCGGCATCGGCTTCGCCATCGCCGCCGATGTGGTGCAGGATGTCGTCGAGCAATTGAAGGCGCATGGATCGGTGGCGCGCGGCTGGCTCGGCGTCGAGATCCAGCCGGTGACGCCCGATCTCGCCGACGATCTCGGCGTCAAGCCCGACACCGGGGCGCTGGTGGCCAAGGAATCGGCGGATTCGCCCGCCGCGCTCGCCGGCGTGAAGGTGGGCGACGTCATCGCCTCGGTCGACGGCGCGACGGTGGCGAGCCCGCGCGATCTCGCCCGCCGCATCGCCGCATTGGGACCGAAGAAATCCGTGGCGCTGAAGCTCACGCGCGACCGCAAGGAGCAGGACATCACGGTGAAGCTCGGCGCCATGCCCGCCGAAGCCACCCTCGCCGAGGCGAAGCCTTCGCCCGAGCCGACGCACGCCAGCCCCGCCGATCTCGCCAGTCTGGGCCTGGGGCTTGAACCCGGCGACGGCGGCGTCAAGATCGTGTCGGTGGACGCCGACAGCCCCGCGTCCGCGCGCGGCTTGTCGGTGGGCGACGTCATCACCGACGCCGGCGGCAAGGCCGTCGCCAGGCCGGTGGAAGTGTCGCAGGCCCTGGAGGAGGCCAAGAGCGCCGGCCGCAAGTCGGTGCTCCTCAGAGTGAAAACGGATCAGTCCATGCGCTTCGTGGCCCTGCCGGTCAGGAGAGCGTCATGACTTCACCCATCGGCCGCCGAACGCCCCTATTCGGCAGGCCGTTACGGCTGGCGAACAGCGTCACCTCCCCGCACAGACGCTGAGCCGGCCATCGGGCGGCAAGCCTTCCCCCCTCAGGCTTGCCGCCCTCCTTTTTATGTAAGCCCTTTGCCGACTATAAGGACCGACGTTCTCAAGGCGTCGGACGAATGTCATGCGCATCCTGCTCATCGAAGACGACAAAGAAGCCGCCGCCTATCTCGTCAAGGCGATGCGCGAATCCGGCCATACGATCGACCACGCCGCCGACGGCGTCACCGGCTACGATCTCGCCCACGAGGGCGGCTATGACGTGCTGGTGGTCGACCGCATGTTGCCGAAGATGGACGGCCTGACGCTCATCGCGGGCTTGCGGGCGCAGAATAATGCGACGCCGGCGCTCATCCTATCGGCCCTTGGCCAGGTCGATGATCGCGTCAAGGGCTTGCGCGCCGGCGGCGACGATTACCTCTCGAAACCCTACGCCTTCTCCGAGCTGCTGGCGCGCGTCGAGGCGCTGGCGCGCCGACGCCCGAAGGGAACGCCGGAGGAGACGGTGATCCAGGTCGGCGACCTCACGCTCGACCGGCTCTCGCACAAGGTGACGCGGGCGGGCGAGGAGATCGTCTTGCAGCCGCGCGAATACCGGCTGCTCGAATATCTGATGCAGAACGCCGGCAAGGTCGTCACCCGCACCATGCTGCTCGAACATGTCTGGGATTATCATTTCGATCCCCAGACCAACGTGATCGACGTGCATGTGTCGCGGCTGCGCGCCAAGATCGACCGCGATTTCGACGCCGCCCTCATCCATACGGTGCGCGGCGCCGGATATATGATCCGTGACGGCGCTCGTTAGGACGCTGCGCTCCACCGCCTTCCGCCTGACGCTCTCGATCTTCGGCTTCGGCGCCGTCGGCGCGGCGCTGGTGCTTGGGCTGGTGGCGGTGCAGGTCATCAACCTCGTCAACAGCGAGACCCGCACGGCGATTTCGGCCGAGGCGGCGTCGCTCATCGCGCAATATGGGTCCGGCGGCCTGCGTCGGCTGGGCCTGGCGCTCGCCGAGCGCGCGCGGGCGCCGGCCGGCTCGATCTACTTGCTGACCGATGCGCTCGGCGAGCCCCTGGTTGGCAACATCAGTCAACTGCCTCCGAACCTGACGCCGAAATCGGGCTTCGCCGAGACGCGCTACCCGACCCTCGACGGCGTCTCCAAGCGGCGCGCGCTCGCCCGCGTCTATGCGTTGCCGAACGGCTTCCGGCTGCTGATCGGCCACGATCTCGGCGACCGCGCCCGCATCGCCGCGGTGATGGTGCGCACGCTGGCGCTGTCGCTGGTGCTGTTTGCGGGGCTGGCGGCGCTGGGGGCGCTGTTCGTCGCGCGCCGGGTGCTGCGCCGCATAGATGCGATGAACGTCTCCGCCGGCACGCTGATGGCCGGCGATCTGGCCGAGCGCCTGCCGGTCAACGGCTCCGGCGACGAACTCGACCGCCTCGCCGTCGGCCTCAACCAGATGCTCGCCCGCATCGGCGAACTGATGGCGGGCCTGAGCGAGGTCTCCGACAATATCGCCCATGATCTGCGCACGCCGCTGACGCGGCTGCGCAATCACGCCGAGGAAGCGCTGCGGCTCGGCGACGCGGAGGCGATGCGCGCCGCGCTGTTGCGCACGATCGAGGAATCGGACGGCCTCATCAAGGTGTTTGACGCGCTGTTGATGATCGCGCGCGCCGAGGCGGGGGCGGATCGCGCCAGCCTGTCGCGGGTTGACGTCAGCGAGGTCGTGGCCAGCGTCGCCGAGCTTTACGAGCCGCTGGCGGAGGAGAAGGGATTCGTGTTTCATGTCGATTGCGAGCCGGGGCTCGCCATCGAAGGGCGGCGCGAATTGATTGGGCAGACGCTCGCCAATCTTCTCGACAACGCGCTGAAATATGGCGCGCAAGTCAATCCCGACTGCGCGCGCGAGATCGCCGTCGGCGCGCGCCGGGAGGGGAGCAACATCGTCATCGAGGTCGCCGACCGCGGGCCCGGCGTCGCGCCGGAGGACCGCGAGCGGGTGTTCGACCGTTTCGTGCGGCTGGAGAGCGCGCGCTCGCGCCCCGGCTCCGGGCTTGGGCTGTCGCTGGTGGCGGCGGCGGCGCGGCTGCATGGCGGGACGGTCCGCCTTGAGGACAACGCGCCGGGCCTCAAGGTGCGGCTGAGCTTGCCGGCCTCGCCGTCGTGAACGACGGCCTCGCCGCCGTGAACGGCCCGCTGAAGCCGCCGCGCCCGCTCGGGCGCGCGCGGGAGAGCGAGGCCTCGGCCAAGCTCCTGCACGCCATCCGCGACCATTCGAGCTACCTCGGCGCGCTCATCGACGAGAACCCGGCGCGGGCGCGCCGCCTGCTGGCCGCGCCGCCGTGGGAAGCGGTCGAGGCCGTCGTCGCCGCGCTCGACTCCGCGCGCTACGTCGACGAGGCCGAAGCGAAACGAGGCTTGCGGCGCGCCAAGCGCGAGTTGCATCTGGCCGTCGCGCTCGCCGATCTCTGCGGCCGCTTCGACGTCGCCGAGACCACCGAGGCGCTGACCCGCTTCGCCGATTCCGCCGTGCGCGCGGCTCTGCGCTTCCTCTTGAGCGAGGCCGCGCGCGAGGGGCGGTTGCGGCTTGGGCCTGAGGTCGAGCGCGGCTGCGGCTTCGTCGTGCTGGCGCTCGGCAAGCACGGCGGGCGCGAGCTGAACTATTCCAGCGATATCGACCTGGTGGTGTTCTACGACCCCGAAAGCGCCGCGATCCCCGAAGGCGCGGCGCCGGGGCCGCTGTTCGTGCGCCTCGCCCAGCGATTGGCGCGCCTGCTCGAACAGCGCACCGAGGATGGCTATGTGCTGCGGGTGGATCTGAGGCTGCGCCCTGATCCCGGCGCGACTCCCGTCGCGATGTCGCTGCCGAGCGCGGCCTCCTATTACGAGACGCTCGGGCAGAACTGGGAGCGCGCGGCGATGATAAAGGCGCGGCCCATCGCCGGCGACCTCGCCCTCGGCGCCGATTTCCTGAAGGAACTCGCGCCTTTCATCTGGCGCAAATATTTCGACTACGCCGCCATCGCCGACATCCACGCGATGAAGCGCCAGATTCACGCCGTGCGCGGCCATGAGGAGGTCGCGGTCGCCGGCCACGACGTCAAGCTCGGGCGCGGCGGCATCCGCGAGATCGAGTTCTTCGTGCAGACGCAGCAACTCATCTTCGGCGGCCGGCGCCCGGCTTTGCGCGGCGCCAGCACGCTGGCGATGCTGGAGGAACTCTGGCGCGAGGGCTGGGTGGGCAAGGAGGCGGTGGACGAGCTTTCCCGCGCCTATGTGTTCTTGCGCGCTGTCGAGCATCGCTTGCAGATGCAGGCCGACGAGCAGACGCAGCGGCTGCCGGTCGAGGACGAGCCGCTCGCCCGTTTCGCGCGCTTTTGCGGCTACGCCGGCCTCGCCGGTTTCGCGCGCGATCTGACCCGGCATTTGCGCGCGGTCGAGAAACATTACGCGCGGCTGTTCGAGGATGCGCCCAAGCTCGACGCCGAGGCCGGCAGCCTCGTCTTCACCGGCGTCGTCGACGATCCCGAGACGCTGGCGACGCTGAAGCGGCTCGGCTTCCAGCGGCCGGAACAGGCGACCGAGACCATCCGAGGCTGGCATTTCGGCCGCCGACCGGCCGTGCGCAGCGCCCGCGCGCGCGAGGTGCTGACGGAACTGACGCCGGGCCTGCTCGCCGCCTTCGCCGGCTCCGGCGATCCCGACGCCGCGCTCGCCGCCTTCGACGCCGCGCTGATGCGCATGCCGGCGGCGGCGGAACTGATGTCGATCCTGCGCTCCAATGGGCCGTTGCGCGAGTTGTTCGGCGATCTCCTCGGCGGCGCGCCGCGCCTGGCCGAGGTCGTCGTCTCGCGTCCGCACGCGCTCGACGCGGTGATCGACCCCGGCCGCACCGGCGCCATCGCCGATCTCGTCGATGAGGCGCCGGCGCGCCGCCGCGCCGAGGCTTATCTCGCGCCCGCGCGCGATTTCGAGGACGCGCTGAACCGCGCCCGCGACTATGCGGCCGAGGAAAAGTTCCTCATCGGCGTGCGGCTGCTCTCCGGCGCGCTCGACGCCGACATGGCGGCCAGCGCCTATAGCGCGCTCGCCGGCGCTTTGGTCGCCGCCCTGCTGGCCCGCGTCGAGGCGGCGTTCGCCCTCGAACACGGCGTCGTCGCCGGCGGACGGGTGGCGGCGCTGGCGATGGGCAAGCTCGGCTCGCGCGAGATGACCGCCGCCTCCGATCTCGACCTCATCGTGATCTACGATTTCGCGGAAGGCGCGGCGGCCTCCGACGGGCGCCGGCCGCTGGCCCCCGCGCTCTATTATGCGCGGTTGACCCAGCGCCTCGTCGCCGCGCTGACCGCGCCGACCAAGGCCGGCAAGCTCTATGAAGTCGATCTGCGTTTGCGCCCCTCCGGCCGCCAGGGGCCGCTGGCAACCTCGCTTTCCGCCTTCGCGCGCTACCAGCGCGAGGAGGCCGAGACCTGGG
>JAJYDD010000215.1 GCA_021777795.1 Pseudomonadota bacterium
GCTCCTTTGCGAGCCGCCCAAGGCGCGCCCGGAGTGCAGTCCTTCATTCCGCACACGGCCGACAAGAGTCCGTTACGTGGTTGAAGGTCGCAAATCCCGCCATTTTAAACACATATCATTTGTTATATTGCCAGCGCGCCACTAACATGCGAGTATCCGGGCAAGCCCCGGCTCGAACCGGGCGAGAAGCGCCGCCTATGACGCGTAGGCTGGCGGCGTGGGTAATTTTGGAGGAAACCCTATGACCGCGATGAATCGACGTTCCCTGCTGCAGTTAGGCGCTCTCTCGCTCGCCGGCGCTTCCGGCTTGATCGGCGCGCCCGCGTTTGCGGCGAGCAAGAAGAAGATTGCGTTGTCGAATTCGTTCATCGGCAACAAGTGGCGCATCGAGATGGAGAACGAATTCAAAGCCGCTTTGCTGATGGAGCCCTACAAGTCCGAGGTCGACGGTTCGTGGTTCAACTCCGGCAACGATGTCAGCAAGCAATCGCAGCAGATGTCGAACCTGATCGCCCAGAAGGTCGACGCCATAGTCATCAACGCCGCTTCGCCGACGGGGCTCAACGGCATCATCGCGCAAGCCTCGAAGCGGGGCATCCTGGTCGTCTCCTTCGACAACGTCGTCACTTCGCCGGACGCGCTCAAGGTGAACACCGACCAGTTCAAGTTTGGCGTCACCGGCGCCGAATGGCTCGCCAAGAAGATCGGCGGCAAGGGCAACGTCATCATGGTCACCGGCGTCGCCGGCACCCATGTCGATGAAGAACGCAACAAGGGCGCGGAATCCGTCTGGGCCAAGAACCCCGGCATCAAGGTCATCAACCGCTATACTGGCATGTGGGATTCGGCGACCGCCGAGCGCAACACCGCCTCCATCTTGCCCTCGCTCGCCGAAGTCGACGGCATCTGGTGCCAGGGCGGCACCGACGGCGTGTTGAAGGCTTTCATCTCCGCCAAGCGCAAGCTGCCGCCGACCGCCGGGGAAGGCGAGAACGGCTTCCGCAAGTTCATGCTGCCGCAGGGCTACATGGGCAACAAGGTCGAGGGCATTTCGATCGGCCAGCCGCCCTTCCTCGTCCTCGTCTCGCTCGAACTGGCGCGGCGCGTTCTGGAAGGCAAATATCCGAAGAAGGACGTCGAGATCCCGTTCCCGTTCGTCACCAACGAGACGGTCAAAGTCGGCGAAACCGTATTCCCCGATCTGCCCGACAGCTTCTTTGCCGATTTCACCGATGCCGGCGACCATGCGACAGTGAAGCTGTGCGTCGACGCCGCGCTCAACGGGACAGCGTGCAGCGGTTCACTCGACGTCAACCTGCCCTCGGCGTGAGCGACAACGCACAACACATCGCCGACGCGCAAGCGCCGGCGGTCGAAGCGTTGCGGATTTCGAAGTCTTTCGGCGGCGTCCACGCGCTGGAACAGGCTTCGTTTTCCGCGGGCTTTGGCGAAGTCCACGCACTTGTCGGCGAAAACGGCGCCGGCAAGAGCACCATGATAAAGATCCTCGGCGGCCGGTTGCGCGCCGACGCCGGGGAATTGCGCATCAAGGGAACGACCGCGACCCTGCGCTCGCCGCTGGAGGCCCACGCCTTCGGCCTGCGCACGGTGTTTCAGGAATTGACGCTGCTGCCGGGGATGAGCGTCTCCGAGAATCTTTTGCTCAACCATGAGCCGCGCGGCGGCCTCGGGCTGATCGACCGACGCGCGACCGACCGCAAGGCCGACGCGCTGCTCGCCGAACTTGGCATTCATCATATCGACCCGCGCGCCCTGATCGAGGACATCTCGCTCGCCGCCAGACAGGTCGTCGAGATCGTGCGCGCAATCAGCCAGGACCCCGACATTCTGTTGCTCGACGAGCCCACCTCCTCGCTCGTCGAGCGCGAGGCGCAATGGCTGTTCGGCCACATGCGGCGGCTTCGCGACGCCGGCAAATGCGTGATCTTCACGTCGCACCGCTGGGCGGAAATCATTGGCGTCTGCACCCGCATCAGCATTTTCCGCAATGGCCGCGACGTCGGCTCGTTCGATTCCATCGACGAGGACGAGGCGATCACCCTGATGACCGGGCGACGCATCGACGCCTATTTCCCGACGCCGGCCGCGCACACACCGGCCGCGCCGCAGCTGGAGACGCGCGCGCTGACGGGGCGCGTGCTGCGCGACGTCTCGCTCACCGTCGCGCCCGGCGAGATCGTCGGCGTCGGCGGCCTCGCCGGCCAGGGACATCGCGAATTGTTCTTCACGCTGTTCGGCGCCGATAAGGCGACTTCGGGCGAGATCCTCATCGGCGGCGCGACGAAGACCATCCACAATCCGCGCGATGCGATCCGGGCCGGAATGGCGCTGGTTCCGGAGGACCGGAAATCGGAAGGCCTGTTGTTGCCGATGGCGGTGCGCGACAACCTGACGCTCGCCATCCTGCCGCGCATCGCACACCTGGGCGTGTTGCCGCTCGGCCTTGAGCGGCAGTTGACCTCGCGCATCGTCGACGCGCTGAAGGTGCGCACCCCCGACGTGCGCAACGCCGTCGGCAATCTCTCCGGCGGCAACCAGCAGAAAGTGCTGATCGGCCGCTGGTTGCTCGCCGAGCCCAGCGTGTTCCTGCTCTACGACGTCACGCGCGGCGTCGATGTCGCCACCAAGCGCGAGATCTACGATCTCATCTTGCGCCTGGCGGCGGAAAATCGCGCCGTCCTGTTCTATTCCAGCGACGCGGAGGAACTCGCGCATCTGAGCCATCGCGTGCTGGTGATGCGGGAGGGAGCCATCGTCGCCCAGTTGCACAACCCCGGCCTCAACGCCGAAGACGTCGTCTCCGCCGCCATGAAGGTCGCCCTTGTCAGCTGACCGCAGCCAACCCCGCGCCTCGCGCTCCGCGCATTGGATCGGCCGCAACATCGGCTTGCTGCTGGTGTTCGCGATTCTGGCCAGCTCCGTCGCGCTCTATTGCGCCATCTATTTCGCTGAGCAGAAAACGCTGCCGGGCAATTTCGAGCTGACCTCGACCGTCAACAACACGATGCCGCTGGCGATGTCGGCGCTCGGCCAGGCGATCGTCATTCTGACCCGCGGCATCGATCTGTCGGTCGGCGGCATCATGGATTTCACCAATGCGCTGGCAGCTGTCCATATGAAAGCAGACCCAGTCAGCATGATCGTATGGACCGTGCTGGTGTTGGGGGCCGGCGCGCTGGGCGGGCTGCTCAACGGCCTGCTCGTCGGCTATGGACGCCTGCAACCAATCCTTGTCACGCTGGCGACGCTTTCCATCTTCCAGGGTGTCGCGCTGCGCGTGCTGCCGGAGCCCGGCGGCGCGATTCCGCCGGGCTATACGGCGGCGCTCGTCAACACGGACCAACCCTACGCGCTGCTTTATGTGCTCGGCGCGGCTCTGCTGTGGACGGCGCTGCGGCGCACCCGCATCGGCGTCGCGCTCTATGCGATCGGCAACGACGAGCAATCGGCGCGCGCGCACGGCGTCGATGTGGTGCGCACCAAGGTGATCGCCTACACCTTAAGCGGTATGCTCGCGGCGGCCGGCGGCCTCTGTCTGGCCGCCAACGCGACCGCCGGCGACGCGACATCCGGCAGCGGTTTCACGCTGACCTCGATCGTCGCGGTGGTGCTTGGCGGCGTCAGCCTGTTCGGCGGGCGCGGCAACATGATCGGCGCGCTGGCGGGCGCGTTCGTGACGACGATGATCGTCAACATCTTGTTCTTCGCCCATATCGATCCGCTTTATCAATCATTCTACGAGGGCCTGTTCCTGATCGTCGCCGTCGTTCTCGGCGCGGCGCTCGGCGGCCTGCTCAAGCGAGGCAGGGCATGAGCGCGACGGAGCCGACCGAGGAGCCAACGCCCACGCGTGCGGGCGGCTTTCGCATCGGCAAGGACAATTGGCGGATCGTCTACGCCTTTCTCGCCGCGATCCTGCTGTTCGTCACCGGCGAATTCGTTCACCCCGGCTTCGCCAGCCTCGCCAGCGTCGAGTCGATTCTGACCATCGCCAGCTTCGTTGGCCTCGCCGCCGCCGGGCAGACCTTCGTCATCCTGATTGGCGGCATCGACCTGTCCTCGCCCTGGGTGCTCAACGGCGCGGCGATCCTGATGGCGACCTCGTCCCTGGGCCAGGACGCGCGCACGCCTTACGCGCTGGCGCTGACGCTCGGCATGGGCGCGCTCGCCGGGGCGACCAATGGCGTCGGCATCGCCTTCTTCGGCGCCCCCGCCGTGGTGATGACGCTGGCGATGAACGGCATCATGGAGGGGCTGACGCTGGGCGCCAGCGGCGGCATGACCTGCGCCTCCTGCGCCTCCTACGCGCCGCCAATCGTCCAGGCGGCGGTGCATGGAACGTTTCTGGGCGCGCCGCTGGCGCTGTATCTGTGGCTGGCCGTAATCGTTATCGTCTCGTTCACGCTCAGCTTCACGCGCTTCGGCCGCAACGTCTACGCCATCGGCAACAACAGCCTTGCGAGCTATCTGGCGGGCGTCAACGTGCGCGCGACTACGGTCATCCTCTACATGCTGAGCGGCATTTTCTCCGCGCTCGCCGGCATCGTGCTGGTCGGGTTCGGCGGGCAGGCGTCGCTGGGCATGGGCAACCCCTATCTGTTCCAATCGATCGCGGCGGTGGTGATAGGGGGCGTCTACATTCTGGGCGGGCGCGGCCACTACCTCGGCACAGTCGCCGGCGCTGTTTCGCTGGTGACGCTGGTCAGCGTGCTGATGAGCGTCAATATGCCCGAATACGGTCGAAGCATCATCTACGGCGTGGCGATCCTGGCGCTATTGCTGCTCTACGGCCGCGAGCAAAAGGAGGTTTGAGCTGCGGATCCCGAGCGTTGCATCGGGGCCGCGCCGCGCGCAGTCACGGCAATCCAAGTTTCGCGGGAACCATTCGGACGTCATCCGCGCTTCGTTGACGCCGAACGCCGGACACCTCGTCGGCTTCGTAAAATCTTTGATCGAAAAATGTTTGGCGCTACAAGCGCGCCGCAGATGACATAACCAAAGCCACGCGGTCTCGCCCTGGACGAAATCCCAGGCCCAGCTCAGCCGTAGCGCTGGATATAGGCGCGAATATAATTCTCCCAGCTCACAGAGCCGCTGGGGCCGTGATAGAGCGTGCCCTCATCCGCCCATGTCGCGCCCAGCGTCCGGGCGACTTGCGGATGCACCGGAATCTGCCATTCGTTCAACAGGTCGAGTTGGCGGTCGAACGCGAGCGGTCGAGCGCGACCCAACCGACGCAGCGTCCAGTCCCGCAGCTTTCGCATGAGCGCCGGAGCCGGATGGGTCGTGGTGTGAAACAACCGCCGCCGGCGATAGTTGGCCTCGATATAAGCGCCCATGTCGGTGTCGAATTCGCGATCCATCGCCACAAGCCGCCGCGTCTCCCAACTCGCCAGCCGTTTGACGAGCTTCATTTCGGACGCGCCAAGCTCGGCGTAGGCGCGGAACCGGGCCTCCGGGTGCGGCTCGGCCTCCCGCAACTGGGCGAGCCGCCAATCGAGATAGGGGAAAGCACGGTTCTCCCCTTCAGCGGCGAGCGCGGCGTGGTCCTGCGGGCCGTTGTAGCTGTCGAACGGCCAGAGGGCGGCGAGCCGGAGGCAGGGGAACGGCGCGATCTCCGTCCGCGCGGGGATGTCCGCGCGCAGCGGATAGTTCTCGCATTCCACGATGCGTTGCATAAGCACGACGTCGCAATGCTGGAGGTCGCGCCGCGCTTCGTCCAGATAGAGCGGGCTCATCGCCATGAAATGATATTTGACCCGCACGCGATCGTGAGTCAGTCCGCGCTGGAAAGCCTGGGCCAGCGCTTCGGCCTGGCAATTGCCGACGATGACTATTCTCGCCGATCCCGACGCGACCGCCGGCGCCGCGATCTCGTCCCCAGGCGCCGGCGCGAGTTCGGCGCACGACAGCGTGAACCCGCCTCCCCGGCTCTCCAGGGAGATATCAAGACGATGCTCCTCGCCTGTTTCGAGGCCGAGCGCATCGGGGACGCGAAACATCAGCGCACACCCCTCGCCAAGCGCCTCGCCCGCGACTTCGCGACATAACAACTGCGTCGCTCCGACGCGCACACGCACACGCAAGGCGGGGCCGGCGCCGCTGCCGCGCAGCGACAGCGCATAAGCGCCAGCGGGAAGCCGCAGACGCGGCCCGAGCCGCCCGGCTAGCGGCCCGCCGACCAGAGCGAGCCGCGGCTGCAAGGCCCCGTCCGGCGTCCTGCGGGCCAGCGGCGTCAGGCGCAGTCGCGGCAGTATCGACCAGCGAGAGGGCGTCAGGTCGCCCTCCGGCGCGGGTGCGAGCCAGGCCGCGAGAATGGTCAGATCCGCGCCGCCGAGCGAAAGGACCCGGAATTCAAATTTGGCGCGATGACCGGCCTCCGATTGATCCGGGCTCACGACGAAGATCAACGAAACCTCGCCGGCGTCGCAGTCGCGGGGCGTGAAGTCTTTGGCGACCAGCAAACGGCGATTGTCGGCGACGACTTCGACCCCCAAGCAGCAGCCTTGGTCCTGCGCGCGCCTGCCCGCGCAAACATCGATCTTCAGGCGCCAGCGGCCCGCAGGCAGGCGCCAATAAGGCCCGTAGAGCAGCGTGCCGCGTCTCTCGCCAGCGCCGACCAGAAGCTGGCGGTCCGCCCCGTAACGCCCGATGGCGCCTTTGTGCAGGAACGGCAGAACGTCGCGAGGCGCCACAGCGATGTCGGCCAGGGCGTTCACGCCGCAGACCCATGCGCCAGCGCGAGCCCGCCCTCAAGAAACAACCGGCGCGCCAGCGAACGCTGAATTTTGCCGCTGGTCGTCTTCGGCAGCGCGCCCGGCCGCAGCAACACGATGCGATGCGGCGCGACTTCGTGGGCTTGCGTCACGGCCTCGCGGATGGCGGCCTCGACCTCTTCGAGATCGGCCGCCATGCGTGCGACGCGCTCCACCTCCTGCACGATGACGAGTCGCTCGCCGTCCG
>JAJYDD010000216.1 GCA_021777795.1 Pseudomonadota bacterium
GGCGCGCGCGTCAGCGACAGATCATAGCCCATTTTATCGACATAGCCGCCCTCGCCGCAGAAATCCGTCTGCATGTCGATGACGATAACGGCCGTGTTTTCGGGCCTGAGATCGCCGTTATAGGGCCAGGGATAGGGGTCGGCTTCGATCGTGCTCATCTCACTCCGCCGCTTGTTTGGCAGGGCCGCCGTAACGGCGCGTCGGCTTAGGAAAACCGTAAGCCGTTCCGTCCTTGTGGACGACCTCGTCCTCCCACGGCAGCCGATAGCGGCCGGCGACGAGATCGCGCATGAAGGTGTAGGGGCAATCGCCGGCGCCGCCGGCGACCGCGACCATGCCGCGATGGCCGAGTTGATAGATGTTGTTCTCCACCGCCCAATGCTTGCGCGCCTCGCGGATGAGGTCGGGGCGCACCTCGGCGGTGATGATCTCGTCGGCGCGGCCGTTGCGGCCCTCGGCCAGGATCGAACCGTCGAAATTGACGATCATGCCCTCGCCCATGGAATCCGCGACGCCGTCGCTGCCGCACATGCAGACATTGGCGCTCGCCATCAGATTCTGGAAGCTGTTGGCCTGATTGGTGAAGCGCCAGGCGTCGCGGATCGGCGCGGTGTAACCCGCCGTGCGGATCATCAGCTCCGCGCCCTTGTAGGCGCATTCGCGCGCCATCTCCGGGAACATGCCGTCATGGCAGATGATAAGCGCCAGCTTGACGCCCTTCGGCCCCTCGCAGACGGGAATGCCGAGATCGCCGGGCTCCCAGGGCTCGGCCGGCGTCCACGGGTGCATCTTGCGGTAATAGAGCTTCAACTCGCCCTTATCGTCAATAACGACGCCGGAATTGTAGGGATTGCCGTTCGGGTTGAACTCCATCAGCGAGAAACAGCCCCAGATGGAATTGTCGCGGCAGGCCTGTTTGAACGCCGAAATCTCCGGGCCGTCGAGCGAACACATGATCTCGGGGTTGGTGTCCATCGACAGGCCGTGCAGCGAATATTCGGGAAACACGACGAGATCCATCGTCCCCATGTTGCGCCGTGCCTTGGCCGTCATCTCGACGATGCGTCGGGTCTGGCGCGCCAGATCCTCGCGCGTGACGACGACGGGCAGTTGCAACTGCACGACGCCGACGACGACCCCGTTTGGGGATTTGTTGAGTCCTCCCAATCCGCTCATGTCACTTCGCCATGCTGAGTTCGCCGGGCATATCGGCGGCCGAATGTTTGGCGCTCGACGTCGCGATCATGATGACGAGCGTGAGGATGTAAGGCGCGGCATTGAAGAAATAATAGCCCTGCGTGACGCCGACGGCCTGCAACGACGGGCCGATCGCGCCCGCCGCGCCGAACAACAGCGCCGCCAGCACGCAACGCAGCGGCTTCCAGCGCGCGAAAATGACCAGCGCCACCGCCATCAGGCCCTGGCCCGACGAAAGGCCCTGGTTCCAGGAGCCTGGATAGGACAACGACAGGAACGCGCCGCCGACGCCGGCGAAGAAGCCGCCGATAGTCGTCGTCATCAACCTGACCCCGTTGACCGACACGCCCATCGCGCGCGCCGCCGCCGCGCTGTCGCCGACCGTGCGCACCACCAGGCCCCAGCGCGTGTTGCGCAGCGCCCATGCGAGCGCGAAGGCCGCGGCGATGCCAACGAAGAACAGCGGATTGACCTCCAACGCGCTGCGCAAATTCGGGCTTTCGCTCCACGATCCCAGCGGAATGGATTGCAGGCGCGGCGCCACCGGCTGAATATAGGGCTTGCCGAAAAAGAAGGCGACGCCGACGCCGAACAGCATCATCGCGATGCCGACCGCGACATCGTTGACCTTGGGCAGGCCGCAGATCGAGCCGTGCATCGCGCCGAGCACGGAGCCGGCGACTCCTGCCGCCAGCACGCCGACCCAGGGACTGCCGGTGTGAAAGGAGATCGCGTAGGCCGTCATGGCGCCGAGCACAAGCGTGCCTTCGAGGCCGAGATTCACGCGGCCGGATTTCTCGGTCACGCACTCGCCGAGCGCGACGAACATGAACGGCGTCGAGACGCGGATCGCGCCGCCGAGCATCGCCTCGAGAACAATTACGACCGGGGATTCCATCAGCGCCCCTTCGGTTTGAATATCGAGAACCGCCCATAGAGCGTCTCGGAGGTCAGCAGCACGACAAAGATGAGGCCTTCGAGCACCTGCACGGTGGCGTCCGGCAGACCCATGCGCCGCTGAATGAGCCCGCCCGCCGCGACGATGCCGCCGAACATGATCGCCACGGGCGGAATCATTAGTGGGTTCTGGCGCGCCAGGAAGGCGACGAGGATGCCAGTGAAGCCGTATCCCGCCGCCAGCGAGGCATTGGCGCGCCCCTGGATCGCGGCGACTTCAAAGAAGCCGGCGAGCCCCGCGCAAGCCCCCGCAATCGCGCAACAGGCGACGATGAGCCGGCCGACCGGCAGACCCTGAGCGAGTGCGGCGCGAAAGTTTCCGCCCGTCACCCTTGCGGCGAAGCCGAAGGTCGTGCGCGACATCAAGAGATAAAGCCCTAGGCACAGCAGGACGCCGAACAGGAAGCCCCAATGCACGGACGTGCCGGGGATCGAACCGACCATATAGTCGCGCCCGATAGGCTTGGTTGACGGCTTGTTGGGATCGGAGAGATCGCGCAAAGCGCCTTCAACGAAGAAATTCATGATCGCTATGCCGATATAAGTCAGCAGCAGCGACGCGATCGTTTCATTGACGCCGCGCGCGTAGCGTAGAAAACCGCAAATCCCGATCCATATCCCGCCGGTCAACATGGCGGCGAACGCCATCACGAGGAGCGCAGGCATCGGCGGGACGACGCCAGTCATCGGTATTGCGACGACGGCGGCGACGAAACCGCCCAGCACCAGCGCCCCCTCGCCGCCTATGATGATAAGGCCGATGCGCGCCGGAATGGCGACGGCCAGCGCGGTCATGATGAGCGGCGAGGAGCGTTGCAGCGTGTTCTGGATCGAGAACGAGGTGCCGAAGCCGCCGCGCCAGACCAGAGCCATGAAATCGACCGGCGATTTGCCAATCGCCAGCAGAAAGACCGCGAACAGCAGGAAGGACGCGACTATAGCAAGGATCGGAATCACGACAAATTCGGCGTCGGAGCGCCAGCGCGAACTGCTGACCGCCATCGGCGCCGCAGGGGCGGCCGCGCCGGGGAAAGATTGGGCGACTGGCGCGTCCGACAAGGCCGTCTCCTCGATCAGGTCGTCGATCCGACGACGCCCTGGAGCAGATAATCCATGTTGTTGAGGAAGGGATCGTCGTTGGCGTAGGTCTTGTCGATGACGATCTTGCCGGTCTTGTTGTCCTTCAGCGGGCCGACATAGATCGGCTTGCCTTTCTTCAGGCCCTCGATGGCGGCGAGCGCGGCCTTCTGGCCCTCGGGCGAGCAACCGGCGCCGAACGGCGAGTTGCGTACGTAATCGGCGTCGAAGCCGCCAGCCAAGAAGTTCGGCAGCGGCTTGCCGGACTTGATGTCGGCGGCGTAGCCTTTGTAGATCGTCTCCCACTTGTATTCCGCGCCGGTGATGAAGCCCTTGGGCGCCAGCGGCCCCTGATTGGCGTTGTGACCGCAAGTTTTGGCGCCGCGCTTCTCGGCCGTCTGGATCACGACTTTGGGGCCGTCTACGTGGCAGGTGATGACGTCGCAGCCGGCGTCCACCAGCGCGTTGGTCGCCTCCGCCTCGCGCACCGGCATCGACCAGTCGCCGGTGAAGATCACCTGCACCGTCGCATTCGGATTGACGCTGCGCGCGCCGAGCAGCACCGAATTGATGTTGGAGAGCACGATGGCGATTGGCTTGGCCGCCACGAAGCCGATCTTGTTGGACTTGGTTGAAAGGCCCGCGGCGACGCCGTCGACGTAATGCGCCTGGTTGAGATAGCCGAAATAGGAGCCGGCGTTCATCGGATCGGTCGCCTTGTTCCACAAGGGCGCGGCGTGGCGGAACTCGACCTTCGGGTATTTCTTCGCGAGATCGAGCACGAACGGCTTGTAATAGCCGAACGAGGTGGCGAGGATCAGGCTTGCGCCGTCGAGGTTGATCATGGATTCCATCGACTTCGACACCGCGTCGGTCTCCGGCACGTTCTCCTCCTCGGAGACCTTCACGCCCGGCACTTCCTTAAGCGCCTTGATCGCCACCGCATGAGCCTGGTTCCAGCCGAAATCATCGCGCGCGCCGACATAGACGATGCCGACGACGAGATCGGCCGCGCGTGCCGAGCGCAACGATCCCAGCCCCAGCGACGCGCCCGCCGCGCCGAACGCGGCTGTCTTCAACAAGGCGCGGCGCGTGATGATTGCACTCGACATGAGCTCTCCCTCAAAAGGCTCGCGCGTCATTCGCGCGCAAAATGGCAACAAACATCGACCAGCAAGAGCCGTGCCGATTCGCCGTTGCAACGACGATTCGAGCGAATCCAGGCGCAATTTCTGTCAACATGCCCAGGCTGGGGAATAGGCGCATCTGATTCCTCGGCCGCCGGGTAAGCGAAGGATAAGCGACAGGCGGGCGCTGGCGGGATTCGCCCGTCGTCTCGGCGCCTGTCGCCCAAACATTAGGCGCCAGCCCCGCCGGCGCCCCGCTCTCATGTTAGCGCGCGGCTTGCATCGCGGGCGACTGCACGTTTCAATGACGCGCACGAGGGGAACCGCATGACTTTAACTTTGGCCGCGACGCTCGCGGCGCATCGCGCCGGCAAGGCGCCGGCGCAGACGATCCGCGAGACCTACGCGCGCATCGCCGCCCACGCCGACCCCGCGCTGTTCCTGGCGCTGCGGCCGGAAGGCGAGGCGGTCGCAGAGGCCGAGCGGCTGGCGCAGGCGGGGCCGCAGGGCAAGCCGCTCTATGGCGTCCCCTTCGCGGTCAAGGACAATATCGACGTCGCGGGCCTGCCGACCACCGCCGCCTGCCCGGCTTTCGCCTATACCCCGCAGCGCTCGGCCTTCGTCGTCGAACGATTGGTCGCAGCGGGCGCCATCCCCATCGGCAAGACCAATCTCGACCAGTTCGCCACCGGCCTCGTCGGCGTGCGCTCGCCCTACGGAATCCCGCGCAACGCGCTCAACGCCGATCTCATCCCCGGCGGCTCCAGTTCGGGCTCCGCGGCGGCCGTCGGCGCCGGGCTCGTGCCGTTCGCGCTCGGCACCGATACGGCGGGCTCCGGCCGCGTGCCGGCGGCGATGAATGGCATCGTCGGGTTGAAACCTAGCCTCGGCGCGCTCTCGGCCAGCGGCCTCGTGCCCGCCTGCCGCACGCTCGACACGATCTCGATCTTCGCGCTCGACGTCGCCGACGCTTTCGCCGCCTTCGCGGTCGCGCAGGGCTATGACGCCGCAGACGCCTATTCGCGCAAGTTTCCCGTCCCCGCGCTTTCGGCGCCGCCGCCGGGCGTTCGCATCGGCGTTCCGGACCGACTGGAGTTCTTCGGCGACGCCGAGGCCGAAGCCGCCTTCGCCCGCGATGTCGCGGCGCTGCGCGCCTCCGGCTTCGAGGTGGTCGGGTTCGAGTTCGCCCCGTTCGCCGAAATCGCCCAGTTTCTCTATGAAGGCCCCTGGGTCGCCGAGCGCTACGCCGCCGCCAAGCCGCTGATAGAGACCGACCCGCAGGCGCTGCACCCGGTCACCCGCGCCATCATCGAGGGCGCGCGCAAGTTCGACGCGGTTTCGACCTTCGAGGCGTTCTACAAGCTCGCCGCGCTGAAGCGGACGACGCAAGCGGCCTGGCGCGATTTCGACGTCATTCTGGTTCCCACGCTGCCGCGCCTTTACAGTGTCGAGGAGGTGCTGGCCGATCCGGTGCGGCTCAATTCGCGACTGGGAACCTACACCAATTTCGTCAACCTGCTCGATCTCGCCGCCATCGCCGTTCCCGCCGGGATGCGCGGCGACGGCCTGCCATCGAGCCTGACGTTCATCGCGCCGGCCGGCGCGGATGGGATGCTGGCGGGGCTGGCGGCCGGAGTGCAGGCGCGCTCCGGCGCGCCGATGGGCGCGACGGGCCTGATGCCCACGCCCGTCTCGCAGATGGAGGCTGCCTCGGAGCGCATCGATCTGGTCGTGGTCGGCGCGCATCTGACCGGCCTGCCGCTCAACCGCGAGCTGACGGAGTTGAACGCCCGCTTCGTGCGCGAGGTCGAGACGACGCCCGATTACCGCTTCTACGCGCTGCCGGGGACGAAGCCCGCCAAGCCCGGCCTGCTGCGCGTCGGCGATGGCGAAGGCGCGGCGATCAAAGCCGAAATTTGGTCGCTGGACGCCGCAGGCTTTGGCGCGTTCGTCGCAAAAATTCCGCCGCCGCTCGGGGTCGGAACGCTGCGGCTCGCCGATGGCGGCCAAGCCAAGGGCTTTCTGGTCGAGGCGCAAGCGACGAAAGACGCCGAGGACATTACGGCGCTCGGCGGATGGCGGGCCTATCTGGCGCGCGGCTAGCGTTCAGAACCACTCGACCTCTGGCGACGGGGTCATGATCGACTCCAGGGCCTGCGAGCCCTGCAAGGCTTCGAACAGCAGCACCCGGTTGCGGCCGCGCCGCTTGGCGGCGTAGAGCGCCTGATCGGCGCGGCCGAAGGCGGCCGAGCCCGTGTCGAGCAACAGGATGCGCTCGCGGTCGATCTCTCCGGAAAGCTCGATGTCGATGAGGCCTGACGGGCCGACCTCGCCCAGCGCCGGGATGACGCAGCCCGAACGCCTCGTCGCGCGGTCGCGCCAGCGCACGAAGGTCTTACTCTCATAGGCGAGCTTGATCGGCGAACCGACAGCGCCGATCGGCCCGTCGTCCTCTTGCGGCTCGCAACCGGCCGCTGTCGGCGGCAGCGCGACGCGCTTTCTCAACCAGATTCCATCGGGACGGCGCAAGACGCGCCAGAAAGTGAGCGCCCGCGCCCCCGCCAGTTCGAACATGACGCGCGCCAGCGTCACTTCGAGGCCTTCGCGGTCGCGC
>JAJYDD010000217.1 GCA_021777795.1 Pseudomonadota bacterium
CGGGCTCCGCCTTTTTTTGCGTTTGCGGCGCGCGGCGCTGTCCCTTTCGCCCGTCGCATGAAAAAGCCGCGCCGGAGATGGCCGGCGCGGCTTTCCTCGCGCGAGGCCGCAGCCTCGCGCCTGGACGCCCGAATTACGGGAACAGCTTGAGAATGAGCTGCGCGTTCTGGTTGGCGATCGACAGCGCCTGGATGCCCAGTTGCTGTTGCGTCTGCAACGCCTGCAACCGGGTCGAGGCGGTGTTCATGTCGGCGTCGACGAGCCCCTGCACGCCATTGGCGTAGTTGTTGGTGAGCGCCTGGTTGAGGTTGCTCATCGCCGACATACGATCCTGGGTGGCGCCGATCTGGGCGGCGTAGTTGGTCACGCTGCTGAGCGCCGAGACGACGGCGGTGAGGACGTCCGAAGCGTTACCCGAGGTGCCGCCGGTGATCGTGGTGCCGCTCGATGTGCCGAGCTGCGTCAGATCGTAAGTCGTGCCCGAGGCGCCGGCCGCCGTGCCGAGCGTGCCCGAGCCGGCGCTGCCGCTGACGGGAGTGTATATCGCGCTCAGACTCATGCTGATCGTCGTCACGTTGTTGGTCGCGGCGTTGAAGCCGGACACAAAGCTTACCGAGCTGCTCGAACCGGCGACCGTGGAGCCGTCGAGCACGTTGGTGCCGTTGAACGAGGCGCCGGTCACGGCGTCGGTCAACTGCTGGCCGAGCGAGGCCAGCGTCGTGTTGATGTTGGTGAGCGCCGCGCCGGGGTTGGTGGCTTCCGTCAGCGCCTGCTGGATCGAGTTGATCGTGGTGATGATCGCTTTGATGGCGGTGTTGGCGGTGTCGAGCACGGCCTGGCTCTGCGACAGCGCCGAGTTGGAGGCGCTGACCATGCCGCTGTCGGACGTGAGCTGGGTCGCGATCGACCAATAGGCGGCGTTGTCGGAGGCGTTGGAGACCGACAAGCCGGTCGAGACCTGGTTCTGCACGGTGCTCAGCGCCTGCTGGGTCATGTTGAGGGATTGCAGGGCCGAAAGGGCGGCAGAGTTGTTGAGAATCGAATTCACTGGGATGCTCCCGTCCGATTGATCACAGATGTTGGCGTGACATTTCGGATTTGCACCGAGACGACGAGGCGGCGTTATGCCCTAGACTCTCGCAACCGAGATCTATTCGTCGTGTATTCCTACGGCGGCCGCGGGATTTGGCGACACCCGTGAAGGTCGATCGCCACATTGCGCAGAGCGCCTTAATTTTCTGTTACCACTCGTCGGCGCACGCGCTTTTCCTCCCTGCTCGCCCGTCGCGCCGCACAACGCCCGCGCAAGCTTGTCGGGGGAA
The DNA here is from genome assembly GCA_021777795.1 of Pseudomonadota bacterium. Taxonomy (GTDB): domain Bacteria; phylum Pseudomonadota; class Alphaproteobacteria; order Rhizobiales; family Beijerinckiaceae; genus Roseiarcus. Next base: position 1,323 of record JAJYDD010000217.1, read on the forward strand.
GACGGACCGTACCCAATGACCGGGCGGGTGAAGCGATGAACGCATTGGCGCAAGCCAAGCGGATATGGGCCAATCTTATGGCCTTGGGCGCAAAGCGGTTGGCGACGCTGGCGCTCGTCGGCGGGCTGGTGTTCGCGTTGACGGGATTTGCCGGCTGGTATCTCAGCCGGCCGACCGAGGAGACGCTGTATTCGGGCCTCGACCGCGAAGACGTCTCCGGCATCGGCTCCGCCTTGCAGGAGGCCGGCATCCCCTTTGACGTCAGCGCCGACGGGACGGCGGTGCTGACGCCGGTCGGCCAGACCGCGCAAGCGCGCATGATCCTGGCGCAAAAGGGCCTGCCCCACAGCGGCAATGTCGGCGACGAACTCTATGACAAGCTCGGCTCGCTCGGCCTCACCTCGTTCATGCAGCAGGTGACGCGGGTGCGCGCCCTCGAAGGCGAGCTGGCGCGCACTATCCAGATGATTCGCGGCGTCAAGGCCGCGCGGGTGCACGTGGTGCTTGGCGACGAAGGCTCCTTCCGCCGCGAGCGCCAGCCGCCCTCGGCCTCCATCATCATCCGCGGCGACGGCTTCGATCCCCACGCCACGGGCCTGGCGATCCGCAAGCTCGTCGCCGCCGCCGTGCCGGGCATGAAGCCGGAGGAGGTGACGGTGCTCGACGTCAACGGGCAATTGCTCGCCTCCGGCTCCGATTCGCTCGACAATGCGCCCGACAACCTGCTCTCGTTGCAGTTGAGCGTGTCGCGCGAAATCCGCGACTCGATCACCCGCACGCTCGCGCCCTATCTGAACCCGCGCAATTTCCAGGTCAGCGTCGCCGCCAAGCTCAACGCCGACAAGACGCAGACCAGCGAGACCACCTACGATCCCGACAAGAGCGCCCAGCGCAGCGTCAGGGTGACGAAGGAGAAGCAGAACTCGCAGAACAGCGCCGGCGCCTCGCCCGCCGGCGTGCAGGCCAATCTGCCCAAGCCGCCGACTTCGGGAAGCGACACCAAGAATTCCACGGATTCGACGGATAAGAAGGAAGAGCTGACCAACTACGAAGTGTCATCGAAATCGGTGACGGTCACCAGCCAGGGCTTCGTGGTCAAGGGCCTGTCGGTGGCGCTGCTCATCAACCGCGCCGCGCTCGCCGCCAGCCTCGGCGGCAAGACGGATCAGGCCGCGATAGACAAGGCGGTCGCCGACATCCAGCAACTCGCCTCCGAGGCCGCCGGCCTCGACAAGACGCGCGGCGACACCATCAAGGTCGCCGTGGTCGATTTCGCGGACGCCTCGAAAGATATGGAGCCGGTCCCAGGCCCCTCGATCATGGAGATCCTCGGCCGGCAGATTGGAACCATCGTCGCCGCGCTCGCCATCCTCGCGGTGGGCGCCTTGCTGATCCTGTTCGGCGTGCGGCCTTTGACACAGGCCCTGCTCGCCGCCCCCGCCGAGGCCGCCGCTGCTTCTGGCGCCGCCCAGGCCGCGCCCGCGCTCGAAGCGCCGCCCTTCGAGATGCGCAACGCCTGGGGCGACGAGGCGCCGGAGACGACGGCGATCGGCGCGATGAACGCGCTGGGCGGGGACGACAATCTGCTGCTCAACTCCAGCGACAGTCACGACAGCTTCCTCGACGCGCTGCGCGAGCGACGCGAGCACGGCGCCCGCCAGAAACTGCAAAAGCTGGTGGACTTCGATGAGGAACATGCCGCGCGCATTCTCAAATCTTGGATCAAACAGGGAGCGGGCGCATGAAAGCGACGCCGATCGCCGAATTCCTGGCCCGCAAGGCGGGCGAGGCCCCTCCCCCGCGCGCGGTGGCGACCAACCCGTTCGCCGCGCGCAGGGCCCATGTCGCCAATGACGACGACGAGCCGGATTTCCGCCGCTCCGGCCTCATCGCCGCGCTCGCCAAGCGCTCCCCGGAGACGCCCAATCTCGTGCGCCCGATCGAGGCCTCCGCCTTCGCGCCGCGCCGCGAAGCGCCGCCGCCGCGCCAGCCCGCTCCCCCGCCGCCGCCCGAGCCCGACATCGAGGAGCAACTGGCGCAGGCCTATCATCGCGGCGTGCAAGAGGGGCTCGACGCCGGCAAGTCCGAGGCCGCGACCGCGCGCGCGCTGGAGCGCGCCGAATTGCAGAAGCGCGCCGTCATCGAGAAGCTCGACTTCCAGATGAACGAATACGCCCGCCTTTCCGAGACGCTGACCGCCGGCTTCGCCGAGCTTGAGCGGCGTGTGGCGCAGGCGGCGGCGCGGGTCTTGAAGCCGCTGCTCATTGAGGCGGTCGCCGGGCAGATCGTCGAGGAATTGTCCGAGAACGTGGCCCGGCTCACGCGCGCCGGCGCCATCGGGCTCGTCAAGGTCCGGGGTCCGGAGCGGCTGCTCTCGGCGCTGAAGGAAAAGATCGAGGCGCTGGCCGTCGACGTCGAATATGTCGAGGACGCGGGCGTCGAGATCACGGTCAGCGCGCAGTCGACCGAAATCCGCTCCGAGCTCGCCGCCTGGGCCAAGCTCATCGAAGACATTGTCGAGAACGGCTGATCTCATGGCGGACGGGCATCACGGCGACATCATCATCATCAAGAAGAAGGTGATGGGCGGCCACGGCCATCACGGCGGCGCCTGGAAGATCGCCTTCGCCGATTTCATGACCGCCATGATGGCGTTCTTCCTCGTATTGTGGATCATCAACGCGAGCGACAAGGACACCAAGACCGTCATCGCCCGCTACTTCAACCCCGTGAAGCTGGAAAACCCGGCGAAGGCGAAAAAGGGCGTCCACGGCTCGACCGCCGCCTCGAAGGAGGGCAGCAGCGAACATTCCGACAAGTCCTCCGGCGCGCCGTCGAAGAAAAAGGACGCCAAGGGTGAGCCGCCGCCCTCGCAGGCCAAGCCCGAGACCGCCAAGGGCTCGCCGCACGACAGCTCTTCGCAGGTCGAAGCGCAGGCCCAGGCCGCCGAGGCGCAATTGTTCTCCTCGCCCTACGAAGCGCTCGACCGCATCGCCGGGGGCGTGGGTGAAGCCGCGCCCGGCGCCGCCCCTGAACTCGGCGATTCCGATCCGCAGCGGCTCAATGGCGCGCTCAGCATCGACGCCTTCCGCGATCCCTTCAAGCCGATCGGTCCCGGTTCGCCCGACGATCCCGCCGCCTTCGACGCCGACGCGCGCAGCAAGGCCGCGCCGGATCTCGAACCCGGCAAGACCGGCCAGAACAGCATTCCCGCCGTCAAGCCGCTCGCCGAGGCCAAGCCTTCCGATCGGCCGCACGAGAAACTCGCGCCCGGCGATGCGATCAAGCCCGCGCCCAAGCCCGTCGGCGGCCCCGCCGAACGCGGCGAGGCAACGGCGGACGCCGCCAAAATCGAAAAGGAGATCAAGCAGCAGGTCGCCCGGGCGCTGAAGCCGGGCGCGGGGCCAAGCATCGAGACGAAGGAGACCAAGGAGGGCCTGCTCATCAGCCTCACCGACAAGCTCGATTTCTCAATGTTCGCCATCGGCTCGGCCAAGCCCGCGCCGGAGCTGGTGCGCGCGATGGCGGCGGTGGCCAAGATCATCAAGGGCCGGCCCGGCCATATCATCGTGCGCGGCTACACGGATTCCCGCCCCTATCGCAACGGCGCCTATGACAACTGGCGCCTGTCCTCCGACCGCGCGCAGATGGCCTATTACATGCTGACGCGCGGCGGCGCGCAGGCCGCGCGCTTCGTGCGCGTCGAAGGCTACGCCGACCGGGCGCCGCGCGATCCCGCCCATCCGCTCGCCGCCGTCAACCGCCGGCTCGAAATCCTCATCGAGGGGCCGAAGTCTTGAGGCGCTGGCTGATCCCGCCCCTGCTGGCGCTGGCGCTGGCGGCCCTCGCCGCTCCGGCGCTCGCTGGCGAGGGCGCGTCGAAGCCCGCGCCGACGCCGATCATCGCTCCGCCGACGCCTTTCTCCGACATGATGCTAGAAGTGCAGCGGTTGCAGGCGCGCATGGCCCAGGGCGACCGCGCCGCTTACCAGGAGCAGCGCGAAAAGATGCGCGCCATCGGCGCCGAGATCGCGGCGGCGCGCCCGGACGCGTTCAAGCTCAAGGCCGAGCGCGACGCGGTGGTGGTCTATCTCTTGAGCGGCGGCCAGCCGCGCGACATCGCCAAGATCCTTGAGCGCGACGACTTTCCGCCCGCCGAGCGCGATCTCTTACGCGGCGCGGCCGGCTATACGGGCGGGCGGGAAACGGAGGCGGAGAAACTGCTGTCTTACGATCCCAGGGCCCAGAGTCTCAGGCTCGGCAGCCAGCTCGCCTATGCCGAATCGGTGCTGGTGACGCCGAAAGACCCGCGCAAGGCGCTCGACCTGCTCGATCTCGCGCGCCTGCTCGCGCCCGGCACGCTGATCGAGGAGGCGGCGCTGCGGCGCGAAATCCTGCTCGTGGGCGATCTGCGCAACCCCGGTCGCGTCGCCTTTCTGGCGCGCCAATATGTCGAGCGCTTCGGCAAATCGATCTACGCCAGCGACTTCGTCCATTCGCTGGCCGCCATCGCCATCCGTTTCGACCTGTGCGCGACGCTTTCCGATCTCGGCAAGTTCTCGGCGCTACTGGCGTTGACGCGGCCGGAGCAGGCGCGCACGTTTCTGCTCGCCGTCTCCCGGGACTCCGTGCTGCGCGGCCGCTTCGACGTCGCCGCCAAGTCGGCCCAGGAAGCGGCCAGGACGGCTGCGCCCGGCTCCGTCGATGAAGCGCGCGCCCGGCTCTACGATGTCATTTCGCGCTTCCCGAAAATGGCGGAAAGCGACGCCCAAGCGGCGTTCGCGCGCGTCGCCCTCGACAAGCTCGCCTCCACCGATCGCGCGCTCTACAGCGCAGCGACCTGGGTGGACGCGCGGCGCAACGATCTGCCGCCGCTGGCCGATTACGAGGAGTCGTGGCGCGAGGCGGCGGTGGCTGCGGCCCGCTCGCCCGATCTGCCGCTCGCCAAGCTCGACCCCGTCACCGCCACCATCCGCCGCGCCGACGCCGCGCTCAACGCCGGCGAGGCGATCGTCGCCAAGGAGACCAGCCCATGAGCGCCCTTGCGGTCCACGTCGGCGTCGCCGCCGTCGTCCCTGCGGCCAACGCCGCGCCGGCGGCCAACGCCTCCGAGAACGCCGGTTTCAGCGCCCTGCTCGGCGAAATGGGGCGCCCGAAATCCGCCGACCCGCAGGCGAAGCCGGACGCGGCCGTCAAGACCAAATCCGATCCCGCCAAGACCAAATCCGATCCCGCCAAGACGGCGGACGGCGCGACGCTGACCGCGCTGCAATCCCTGGAGGCGGCGCTCAACGGGCTCGGCGCGCTGACGAAGGCCGCGCCCGTGGCGAGCCCGACCCAATCCGCGACGGCGCACTTGAGCCCGGCGAACCCGACGCAGGCGAGCGCTGCGGCGACAGCGCCGCTGGGCTCGGCGATCGCCGCCGCGGCGGGCGCCATCGACGCTCAAGGCTGGGACGCTTCGGGCAAGACGCCGCTGAAGTCGCTGCTGCAATCCGATCCCTCGCTCGGCATGAGCGATTTCCAGATGAAAACCTATCTCGCGCCAACCGGCGCGACGCCGGCGCGCGCGGGCGCGTCCGTGCTCGGCGCAAGCGCCGCCTGGAGCCCGCTCGCGGTCGCGCCATCCGTGACGGCGGCGCCC
>JAJYDD010000218.1 GCA_021777795.1 Pseudomonadota bacterium
GCGCCGGCCAGCACCGGCAGCGCCAGCACGAGCAGGAACGCCGTCACCAGGATCGACCACACGAACAGCGGCATACGGTGCATGGTCATGCCAGGCGCGCGCATGTTGAAGATGGTGGTGATGAAGTTGATCGCGCCGAGGATCGACGAGGCGCCGGCGATGTGCATCGACAGAATGACGAAATCCATCGCAGGGCCAGGAGTGCCGAGCGTCGAGGAGAACGGCGGATACATAACCCAGCCGCCGCCGAAACCGTGGAATCCGGCCGAGCCATCGACGAACATCGAGATCAGCAGCAGCGTCAGCGACGCCGGCAACAGCCAGAACGAGATGTTGTTCATGCGCGGGAACGCCATGTCCGGCGCGCCGATCATCAGCGGCACGAACCAGTTGCCGAAGCCGCCGATCATCGCCGGCATCACCAGGAAGAAGATCATGATGACGCCATGCGCGGTAATGAACACGTTATACATGTTCTTGGCGCCATCGATCGAACTGTCTCCCGACAGCACCGCCGAGATGTAGGGGAAAATCTGGACGCCGGGGAACATAAGCTCCAGCCGGATCGCCCCCGAAAGCGCCGAACCGATGATGCCGGCGACGAAGGCGAAGATCAGATAGAGCGTGCCGATGTCTTTGTGGTTGGTCGAAAACATATAACGCCGCCAGCCGGTCGGATGACCGTGGCCGTCGGCGTGGGAGTCGGTTGCTGCGTAGGTCGCCATTGTCGTTCCCAATGCCGTGTTTATTGAGATCAAACCTGAAGGTGCGGCTTATGGCCGCGGCGCGGCGTCGGCCGCGGCGAACTGGTTGCCGCCGTCGCGGGAGGCGAACTTCTTCTTCGCATCGACGAGCCACTTCTTATAGGCCTCATCGCTGACGACGCGAATGGCGATCGGCATGAAGGCGTGATCCTTGCCGCAGATCTTGGAGCATTGCCCGTAATAGACGCCCTCGCGATCGGCCTTGAACCAGGTTTCGTTGTTGCGGCCGGGCACCGCATCGACGCGCGCCCCGAAGGACTGAACAATGAAGGCGTGAATCACGTCGGTCGAGGTCACCTCGACCTTGATGACCTTGTTGACCGGCACGACCGCCTCGTTATCGACGGCGAGCAACCGCATGTCGCCCGGCTGGAGGTCTTTCTCCTCCTTCATGTAGGAGTCGAAGTTGAAGCCACCGTCCGCCTTGGGATAGGCGTAGTTCCAATGCCATTGCGAGGCCGTCACCTTCAAAGTCATGTCGGAAGGCGGAACCACCAGCTCCATCGTCAGCAGCCGGAAGGACGGCACGGCGATGAACACCAGAATGATGACGGGCACCACCGTCCAGATCACCTCGATCAGCGTGTTGTGCGTCGTCTTCGAGGGCGTAGGGTTCCGCTTCTCATTGAAGCGCCACATGACGTAAATGAGCAGCGCCGCCACGAACAGCGTGATGATCGTGATGATCGGCATCAGGATGTCGTCGTGGAACCAGACGATGTAGCGGCCGACCGAAGTGACCGGAATCTGCATTCCGATCTGATCGGGAACCGCGTGGCCCGGAACGGCCGCCGCCGCCGCGGTTAAGCCGAGCGCGACCGCGACCGCCGCCAGCCCTAGCCTCTCAAGTCCCCGAACCTTCATAGTCGCCTCGTTGCTCCCGCCCCGCTCGGGGAAATCGCGCGCCCCTCAAGCCCTCGCGCGCTTCATTCCTCAAGCGATTCTTCAAGACTGTTTACGCGATTCGTCAAGCGCGCGCCGCGTCGGACGCCCAGGCTCCGAACATTTTCGTCGCGCCCTGCAAACCACAAACGTCCCTGCGTTGCAATCCTCGCCAAGCGGCGGCGCCGGCGTCGCGGCAAGCCTCGCGCTTGACACAGCCGGCCGTTTTTGCCACGCGGAGCCCTCTCGGCGCAGGAATGAAGCGGTACATGGGACGTAGTGGGCGCCGAGGCGCTTGGAGGCTCTGGGCGGGCGTGGCGGTGGCGGGCTTAGGGCTCGCGGCTAGCGGCGATTCTCCGCTAGCTGGCGCGGCTTGGGCGCAAGGCGCGGTCACAGCCAAGCATGGCCGGTGGGAGACACGCTGCGAAACGCCGCCCGGCGCTTCGCAAAAGCAATGCGCGATCGTGCAGAGCGTCGTCGATGACGAGCGTCCCAACATCACCCTTGTTGTCATCGCGTTGAAGACCGCCGACCGCAAGAGCCGTCTCCTGCGCGTCATTACGCCGCTGGGGGTGCTGCTGCCGACGGGCTTGAGCCTGCGCGTCGACAAGACCGATCTCGGCCGCATGAATTTCGTGCGCTGTCTGCCCAACGGCTGCGTGGCCGAGGTTTTCCTCGACGACAAGCTGCTCGGTAAGCTAGAGAGCGGCTCGCAGGCGACCTTCGTTCTGTTCGAAACGCCCGAGGAGGGGGTCGGGGTGCCGACGCCACTCGCTGGGTTCAAGGACGGTTTCGAGGCGCTGCCGTAACGGATTGGGAGCGGGCATGATGGGGGCGCTGACGGCGTGGGGGCAGCGTTTGGCTGTGATTGCGGCCGTCGCGACGCCGCTGGCGGGGTGCCTGGGGGAAGAAGGAATCCTTCCCTCCTTTAACGGGCCGCGCGAGAAGGCGACGGCCAACAACACGCAGAACAAGGCTTCCGACAAGCTGATCGTGCTGCCGGCGCGCCCCGAGGATGTCGATTGCCCCGATGTCGGCGAGTTTCCGGGCGGCGCCACGGCCCGCGTCGGCGGCCCCGGCAATGACCAGGTGCGCTACCAGTTCGACATCTCCGACCTCGCGCGCGAATGCGACCCGCAAGGCAAGATGTTCGCCCTCAAAATCGGCGTCAGCGGGCGGCTGCTCATCGGCCCCGCCGGCCAGCCCGGGGCCTATGCGACGACGCTGCGCATGCAGGTGAAGCGCGACATCGACGACAAGGTGCTTTTCGACAAAGCCTATCGCGTCGCCTCCGACACCAATGGCGGCGACCAGGGCGTCTATAAGGTGGTGTCCGACCCCATCTTGCTGCCGCTGACGCGGGCGCGGCTAGACCTTGATTACTCTATCTATGTCGGCCTCAATTCGGCCAGTGCGGTGTCCGAGCGCCACCCTCACCACCGCCGGCGCCACATAAACTAGGCCGCGCTAGCCCGCAAAAATCGAGGCGCCGCAATCGGCGCGCCCGACCTGATTGCGGAAGGCGCCGAACAATTCGCGCCCGACCCCGACATGCTCGGCCGACAGGTCGAGCGTGGCTGGCGCGCGCGCGGCGAATTCCTGCGCATCGACCAGCACGTCGAGCCGGCCGGCCGCCGCATCGAGGCGGATCATGTCGCCGTCGCGGATTTTGGCGATGGCCCCGCCGTCCGCCGCCTCCGGCGTCACATGCAGCGCCGCCGGGGCCTTGCCCGAGGCGCCCGACAGCCGACCGTCCGTCACCAGCGCCACCTTGAAGCCGCGATCCTGCAACACGCCGATCGGCGGCATCAGCTTGTGCAACTCCGGCATACCGTTCGCGCGCGGGCCCTGGAAGCGCACCACCAGCACCAGGTCGCGGTTGAGTTCGCCGGCGCGGAACGCCACGTGCAGATCCTCCTGGGTGTGGAACACCCGCGCCGGAGCCTCGATCAGATGCCGCTCCTTGGCCACGGCGGAGGTCTTGATGACCGCCCGGCCCAACGGCCCTTCGAGCACGCGCAGGCCCCCGGTCGCCTGGAACGGCGCGGCGGCGCCGCGCAGCACCGTCTCGTCATGGCTGTTCGTCGCCGCCGGCCGATAGGCGACCGCGCCGCTCTCGGACAGGGTCGGCTCGACGACGTAATCGGCCAAGCCCTCGCCCCAGACGGTGCGCGCGTCGCCATGCAGCAGGCCGGCGCCGAGCAATTCGCGGATCAGCACCGCCATGCCGCCGGCGGCCTGGAAATGGTTCACATCCGCCTTGCCATTGGGATAGACGCGCGCCAGCAACGGCGTCACCTCGGCCAGATCGGCGAAATCGTCCCAGGTCAGCGCGATGCCCGCCGCCGCCGCCATCGCGATGAGATGGATGGTGAGGTTGGTCGAGCCGCCCGTCGCATGCAGGCCGACGACGCCATTGACCACCGCGCGCTCGTCGATGACATGGCCGATGGGCGTGAAGGAATTGCCCTTTCCGGTGAGTTCCAGCGCCCGCTTGGCGCCGAGCGCGGTCAGCGCGTCGCGCAAGGGGGTGTTGGGGTTGACGAAGGAGGCGCCCGGCAGATGCAGCCCCATGATCTCCATCAGCATCTGGTTAGTGTTGGCGGTGCCGTAGAAGGTGCAGGTGCCGGGGCCATGATAGGCCTTGGCCTCGGCTTCGAGCAGTTCCGCCCGCGTCGCCTTGCCCTCGGCGTAGAGCTGGCGGATTTTGGATTTCTCGTCGTTGCTGAGGCCCGAGGGCATCGGCCCGGCGGGGATGAACAAAGCCGGCAGATGGCCGAACGACAGCGCCCCGATCAGCAGCCCCGGCACGATCTTGTCGCAGATGCCGAGATAGACCGCCGCATCGAACATCTGGTGCGACAGCGCCACCGCCGTCGACAGCGCGATGACGTCGCGCGAGAACAGCGACAATTCCATGCCGGCCTCGCCCTGGGTGACGCCGTCGCACATCGCCGGCACGCCGCCGGCCACCTGCGCCGTGGCGCCGGCCGCCCGCGCCGCCGCCTTGATCAGTTCGGGGTAGCGTTCATAGGGCTGATGCGCCGACAGCATGTCGTTATAGGCGGTGACGATGCCGAGGTTCGGCGCGTCGCCCTCCTTCAGCGCCGCCTTGTCGCCGGGGCCGCAGGCGGCGAAGCCGTGGGCGAAATTGGCGCAGCCGAGCTTTTTGCGCGCCACGCCTTGCGAGGCGGCCTTGTCGAGGCGCGCCAGATAGGCGGCGCGGGTCGGCCGCGAGCGGGCGACGAGGCGCTCCGTCACTTCGCCCACGCGGGATTGGATCGGCATGAGAGCCTCCTTGGCTGGCAACTTTTGTGTTCTAGGCCGCCGCAAGGTTCAGCGGAAGCCCCGGCGCGGCGCGGCGACGATCCGCCCGGCGCCAGAAACGCGGTCTGCGTGGGGTCAACCCCATCCTGGCGTCGGCGTCAAATAACGGACGCGAGACGCAGCGCCATCCTGCGATTCCCTGCGATTCGCAAGAAGCGAGCCTGTGGCTTCGGAACGCGGGGCGAGGGAACGCCTTCCGTCGCGCCTGCTCTTGGGTCGAGCGGCGGCGATATGCGCCATTCGAGCCGTTGCGAAATTCGTGCCGTGTCGAAATTCAAGGATTTCGGAACGGCGCTTTTCGCCGGAAATTCGGGGACTTTTGAGAGAGCGCGGGCGGGGATTGATGCGCGACACGGCCGCAGTGGAAAACGACCGGAGAGGGCTTTAACTCGCAGTCGGAAGCTGAGATACTGATACTTTCTTAGCTATGAGATGTAAGACCATGTCAGCTGTAATCGAACCCTCTGCTCTAATGTCACGCGCATTCATGAGCGACCTTCACGACGAGATTGAAATGCTGGAAATGCTGAGCAAAGCGATCAGCGCTGGTGCTTGTCGCTTTAATTTTCCTCCTGTGAACTTGCTGGTTCGTAATTTAAGAGACGCTAATATTATTCCTCCCGACTTGGCGGGAGAGCTTCTTGATGCGATCCCACTTCTTAGTCGTGCGGCGGCAGGCAAATCTGAATTCTATGAAGAGGCCGCGGAATGGGTAACGTCGCGCGGGCTCGGAACTCTTGTCGGGCTGAAGGAAGTTTACCGGCGAGCCATTTTTCATTGAGATTGAACCAGTGCTTGGCACGCTCATCCGATACTTCAGGATCAACAAAGCAATCGGCGCCGCTGAACAGATGTTGCGCGAGTTCATCGCGTCAGAAGCGATGTTTCGTGCAATCCCAAGCTCGATTTACGAAGACCCGTATGTTTGGGGGTATTTAGGTTCAGTAACCATGCATTGGCTCGATTTAGTGTACGCAGAATCGATCCCGTATGAATTTTCGATTGACGAGAAGGCGCGCATTGCGAGAGGGGCGACCGTTGCTCTCGCCTCAATGAGTATGAAAAGATACGCCGTCATAAAAGACACTCTTGCGGGCGAGGACAGCTTGGAAGGAATGCGCCAAGCACGTAAAATGATAGGCGTGATGTACGGCAAGTTAGGCGCGGCGGACGATCCCGAAATTGCGTCCTTGTTAAAGGACGCTTCGAAACTTGCGCCGGACGAGAGTCCTGCCGGTTTTGCGGCTGGGATGTTGAAATCACACCACCTTGGGCGGCGCATCGACAGCATATTAGCTGTCACGAGTCGCGCAGGAACGGTGTAGCAAAAATCAAGAATTTCGACACGCGAATCTTGGTGAACAATATCAGTATGTTACGAGATGCGGAATTCAGGCGCGTCATTGCCAAGCCAGCCTACTCACCCGACAGCCCACGTCCCCGTAACGCGTTCCGCCACCCGCCGCCCTCGCCCTGAGACGCCCCGAAGCGGCCTCGAAGGGCGCTCGTTGGCGCGACCGCCTCTGCCCTCAACTCCCGTCTCGCACGTCCTGCGGCTCTAGCTGGAGCGTCCTTCGAGACCCCTTCGGGGCGCCTCAGGACGAGCGGTTGATGGCGGAAGCTGGCTTTTTTCTTCGCATCCGGACGATAGACCCGTAAAATATCGGCGACGCTCTTTGACAATCGACCCGCCTCGCACGCCCCCCCGGGGGGATGTTCGCTTTTTGCCGAGTAAGCCCTTGAAACGACAGAGACGGAAAGTGAACAAGGTCAAAATCGACGTCCTCTCCGCGCAAGGTCGGATTCGCGTCCCGTCGCGCCCGGCTCGCACGCACGCCCCATTGAAATCCGGCCGCTCAAGACAGACCTGCGAACCGGCCGCCGCCTTGACACCTGCGCCCGGCTTCTGAAAGACGAACGGCCAAGGAGTTCCCATGTCCGAGAAACCCGAACTTCGCGTCGTCCTGTG
>JAJYDD010000219.1 GCA_021777795.1 Pseudomonadota bacterium
GACATCGTCTCCATGCCCGATTCCTGGGAATATCCGTGGTTCGCCGCCTGGGATCTGGCGTTCCATTGCGTGACGCTGGCCGAGATCGACCCCGCCTTCGCCAAGGCGCAGCTCACGCTGCTGACGCAGGCGCGCTTCCTTCACCCCAACGGCCAGTTGCCGGCCTATGAGTGGAACTTCGACGACGTCAACCCGCCCGTCCACGCCTGGGCGGCGCTACAGATTTACGAGAACGATAAAGCCGCCACCGGCGTCGGCGATCTCCAGTTTCTCGAACGGGTGTTTCACAAGCTGCTGCTCAACTTCACCTGGTGGGTCAATCGCGAGGATGCGGGCGGGCGCAATGTGTTTCAAGGCGGCTTCCTCGGCCTCGACAACATCGGCCTGTTCGACATGCGCGAGCCGCTGCCCTTTGGCGGCCGGCTCGATCAATCCGACGGCACCGCCTGGGTCGCAGCCTATGCGCTGACCATGATGCGCATCGCGCTGGAGCTGGCGACGCAGAACCCGACCTACGAGGATCTCGCCAGCAAGTTCTTCGAGCATTTCCTCGACATCGCCCAGGCCATGCACGGCGCCGGCGAGCCCGGAAACGAGGGCCTTTGGGACGAGCGCGACGCCTTCTATTACGACGTGCTGCGCGCCCCCGACCGGGCGCCGAGATTGCTGCGCATCCGCTCGCTCGTCGGCCTGTTGCCGATCATCGCGGCGGAGATCGTGCCGGACGCGCTGTTCACCCGCTTTCCGCAATTTCGCGCCCGCGCCGAATGGTTCGTCGAACATCGCCCGGAGTTGGCGCGGCTAGTCTCCGATTGGCGCGCGCCCAATGCGCACGGCGACCGGCTGCTGGCGCTGCTGCGCCGCCGCCGGCTCAACGCGACGCTGACCCGCATGTTGGACGAGACCGAGTTCCTGTCGCCGCACGGCTTGCGCTCGGTGTCGCGCTACCACCTCGACCATCCCTATGAAATCGAGCTTTTGGGGCGGACATTCACGCTCGCCTACGAGCCCGGCGAGGGCCAGACGCGCATCTATGGCGGCAATTCCAACTGGCGCGGCCCCGTCTGGGCTCCGGTCAATTTTCTGCTGATCCAGGCTTTGCGCAAGCTGCACCGCTATTACGGCGACGCCTTCCGCATGGCCTGTCCGACAGGCTCGCAGACCACCCTCAGTCTCGCCGAAATCGCCGACGAACTGTCGCGGCGATTCCGGACCCTGTTCCTCAGGGACGCGCGCGGGCGACGCGCTTATCACGCCGATACGCCGCGCTTCGACGACGATCCGCATTTCCGCGACCGCCTGCAATTCTTCGAATATTTCGACGGCGACACCGGCCGCGGGCTGGGCGCCTCGCATCAGACCGGCTGGACGGGGCTCGTCGCCGTTCTGCTCAAGACCGGGCGCGCCGCGCCCGCAACGCCCCTTCAACCTGGAGCAAACGATGACTGAACCCGCCGCCAACCAAGCCGGACCGCAAACTGCGGCGCCGCCGCTGCCGCCGCTGCCCAAGCTGCTCGTCGGGCAGAAGGCGCTCGTCACCGGCGCCAATTCCGGCATCGGCAAAGCGGTGGCCTTGGCGCTGGCCGAGGCCGGCGCCGATGTCGGCGTCAATTATGTCGTCAACCCCGACGAAGCCGAAGCGGTGGCCAAGACCGCGCGCGGCTTCGGCGTCGATGCGCGCATTTATCAGGCCGATGTCTCTAACGAGGCCGAGGTCGAGAAAATGTTCGCCTCTTTCGTCGGCGATTTCGGCGCGCTCGACATCCTCGTCGCCAACGCCGGGCTGCAAAGCGACGCCAGCATCGCCACCATGACGCTGGCGCAGTGGAACAAGGTGCTCTCGGTCAACCTGACCGGCCAGTTCCTTTGCGCGCGCGCGGCGATCGCGCAATTCCGCAAGCAGGGCGATTCCCGCCGCGTCTCGCGCGCGCGCGGCAAGATCGTCTGCATGAGTTCGGTGCATCAGATGATTCCCTGGGCCGGCCACGTCAATTACGCCAGCTCCAAGGGCGGCATCATGTTGATGATGCAGAGCCTCGCGCAGGAATGCGCGCCCGACCGCATCCGCATCAACTCCATCGGCCCCGGCGCCATCCGCACGCCGATCAACCACGACGCCTGGGCGACGCAGGCGGCCTACGACAACCTGATGAAGCTGATCCCCTACGGCCGCATCGGCGAGCCCGAGGACATCGGCAAGGTCGCGGCGTGGCTGGTCTCGGATTATTGCGATTACATCGTCGGCGCGACGCTGTTCGTCGATGGCGGCATGACGCTGTTCCCCGGCTTCGCCACCAACGGCTGAGGCCGCTCTTCGGAAAGCGCGGGCGCGCAAGGCGACGATCGGCCTCGATCTTCGCCTTGCGCGCCTGCTGCCGAAAGGATTGGCTCCCCGAGTTGGACTCGAACCAACGACCATTCGATTAACAGTCGAATGCTCTACCAGCTGAGCTATCGGGGAATGCCGGCCGGGCGCGTATAGCAGAATTTCGGGCGAAGGAAAGCGGCTTTTTGGCCCCGCCTCAGCCACGCGCCAGAAGCTCGCGCACACGCGGCATGACCGCGCGGGCGTAAAGCTCGATGCAGGCCAACATGCGCGCCTGCGAAAGGCCGCCGGCGCTGTATTTGAGGTCGAAGCGCGAAAGGCCGAGCCCGCGCGCGGTCGCGGCGATCTTTTGCGCCACGGTCTCCGGCGAGCCGACATAGAGCGAGCCCAATTCCACCTCGCGGTCGAATTCGCCCCGCGTCATCGGCCCCCAGCCGCGCTCGGCGCCGATGCGGTCGCGCATGGCTTTGTAATCGGGCCAGAATTCCTCGCGCGCCGCCGCGTCGCTCGACGCCACATAGCCCGGCGAATGGACGCCGATCTCCGGCGTCGGAACCTGAAGTTGCGCGCAGGCGCGCCGGTAGAGATCGGCGTAGGGCGCAAAGCGCATCGGCTCGCCGCCGATAATCGCCAGCATCATCGGCAGGTTGTAGCGCGCCGCGCGCACCACCGATTCCGGCGAGCCGCCGACGCCGATCCAGGTCTTGATCGTGCCGCTCTGGGGCCTCGGGAACACGCGCTGATCGACCAGCGGCGGTCGCAGCCGCCCGCTCCAGTTAACCTTATCCTGGCGCAGCAGGGCGACGAACAGGTCGAGCTTCTGCTCGAACAATTCCTCGTAGAGCGAGAGGTCGTAGCCGAACAGCGGGAAGGACTCCGTGAACGAGCCGCGCCCGACGATGACCTCCGCCCGGCCGTTCGAGAGCGCATCCACGGTCGAAAAACGCTGATAGACGCGGATTGGATCGTCGGAGGATAGCACCGTCACCGCCGATCCCAGGCGAATGCGCTTGGTGCGCGTGGCGACGCCCGCCAGCAGCACTTCGGGCGCCGAGACCGCGAAATCGGCGCGGTGGTGCTCGCCGACGCCGAGGAAATCGACGCCGAGTTCGTCGGCGACAATCGCCTGCTCGACGAGGTTGCGCAGCACTTGGGCTTGCGGCAGCTCCGCGCCCTGCGCATCGCGGGTGACGTCGCCGAAGGTGTCGAGGCCGAGTTCTAGCATGGCGCATTCCTTGCCACGCCGCGCGCGCCGCGTCGAGCAAAACAGGATTTCCAAAAAGTGGCCACCGGTTTTTGGACAAAAATCCTGCAAAACAAAAGACTCTATGCAGACTTTCGTTGGTCTTCCAACGAAAGTCTGCATAGAGCCGAGTGGCGCGCTCCGGCGCGCAGCGGCCCAGCAGCGCCTCGGCCACGGCCAGGCCGTTGCCGGCCAGCCGGCGCCGACGAGCGGGCGAGCGCGGCGATTTGCAGAGGTTGGAGGCCAGATCGGTGGCGATCCTGAGCGCGAAATCGCGCGGCCGCATCGTGCCGCGCCGCAACAGGTGTAGCGGGTTGGCGATCTGCGCATAGCCTAGCCGCCGGTCGGACATGCGCCCGGCGCCGACGCCCAGATGCACGCCGAGCGCCGCGCCGACCCGCACTTGGCGGCCGTCGCCCCGCACGACCCGGGCCGCGAAGTCGCGGTCCTCCAGCCACGCATATAGCGGTAGCCGCTCGTCGAACCGCGCGTCGCCAAGGCCGGCGCAGCGGAACGCCATGTTGCAGCCATAGGGCGAGACGCCGTCTTCGACGCCCTCGCAGCCAGCGGGGTCGGCCTGCGCCAGCAGCGCCAGCGCCGCCTCCGGCGCGATCTCGCCGCAGGAGACGCCGTTGGCTACCACGCTTCCGGTGACGCAGACGATGTCGGGGTCGGCGTCGAAAGCCGCCGCCATGCGCGCCAGCCATTGCGGATGCGGCAAGAAATCATCGTCGAAGAAGGCGACAAATTCGGTTCCCGCCGGCAAATGGTCGAGGATGGCGTTGCGCTGGCGGGTGAGCCCGGCCTCGCAGGCGATCAGCGCGAGATCGGGAGCCTCGCTCAGGCCCGCGACATCAGTCGGTTCTACATAGGCGATGAGCAGCGCCGCCGGGCGCAGCGTCTGCCGGCGCAGCCGCTCGACGACCAGGCGCAAAAACCCCGGTCGCCCACGCGTGGCGACGCCGACCGCAATCCCGCGCGGGACTTTCGGCTGCGCCTCAAGCCGCGCCAGCGCTGTCGCCGTGGCCATTGCCCCCTCCTGCGCCGTCTCAGCGTCGAGATTATCGGGGCGCGATGAAGACTTGGTTGCCGGATTCATCGACTCGTGGAGTCATCGCTTTACGCATGATGTCTGTGCAAGGACATGCGCGTCTGCATCGGCGCGGCTCCAATTGACAGGCAATTCGGCTTCCCTCATACGCATGGCTTGCAGCGCGCGCATGCAACCGCCAGCGCTCATTCATGTATGGGCTTGCGATCTTCTAACTCTCTGCACGTCAATCGAGGATATCAACTTCAATGGCGGACGAAATACTTAGCCATATTGAGAAAAGATTGGCGAGCATCGAGGCGCGAACGCAAGCTATCGAGCAATATGCTTCGGAGACGCGCCATCTCGTCGGCCCCTGGGCGGTCACGCTCGCCGACGGCAAATTGCTGGTTCACACGCTGAACAGCCTGCTGCTGATCGTCGATTCCACCGATCTCATCATCACGCCGCAACTGGTCGTCTATCGGCAATGGGAGCCGGAGCTGACGCAACTGCTCTGGAACTCGTTCCGCCCGGACTCGGTGTTCGTCGATGTCGGCGCCAATATCGGCTATTTTACGATTCTGGCGGGCTTGCGCATTCACGCCGGCGGATCGGGGCGCGTCATCGCCATCGAACCGAATCCGGAATGCTGCGCCCTCATCGAGCGCAATATCATCATCAACTGGTCGATGTGTTCGATCGATCTGCACAAGATCGCCGTGGGCGCCGAAAGCGGCGAGGTCTGGCTCTCGGCCCCGGCCAACCGCGCCGCCAATGCGCATCTGATGTTCGGCGAGGAGGAAATTGCCGGCGAGCGGCGGTTTCGCGTGCCGATGCAGCCGCTCGACGCCGTGGTGCCCGAGGGGCTGGCGGTCGACATCCTCAAGATTGACGTCGAGGGCCACGAACTCAGCGTGTTCCACGGCGCCCACCGCGTCATCGCGCAATCGCCTGACATCAAGATCATCATGGAATGGTCGCCAAAGCAGATGCAAGAGGCGGGCGTGTCGTTGTCGGCGCTGCAATACAAGCTCAAGAGCCTCGGCCTGGTGGCGCGCCAAATGCCCTGGTCGAAGACGCTCAACGACCTCACGCTCGAAAACTCGCCGCTGATCCCCTTCGAGGAATTGTCGCAGATGACCTACGAGAATATCCTGCTCACCAAGGGTGCGTGACGCCGTCGCGGCCCAAGGGGATCAGAGATGTCGCGAATCAGGGTTGCGGTGATCGGGGTTGGCAAGATCGCGCAGGACCAGCACCTGCCGGTCATCGCAGGAAACGCCGATTATGAGCTTGTCGGCCTCGTCAGCCAGCGCGGCGTCCACGCCGCCGGCGTTCCGACCTTCGCCACGCCCGCAGAGCTTTACGCGGCTGTCGCGGTCGACGCGGTGGCGATCTGCACGCCGCCGCACGTGCGCCATGCGCTGGCGCGCGAGGCGCTCGACGCCGGCAAGCACGTCATGCTGGAGAAGCCCCCCGCCGCGACTTTAGCCGAGATGCACGATCTCACCGGCGCCGCCAAAGCCGCCGGGCGCGTCATGCTCGCCACTTGGCATTCGCGCTACAACGCCGCCGTCGACGAGGCGAAAGCGCGCCTTAGGGGCAAGCGCCTGAAGCGCCTCGCCATCGAATGGAAAGAGGACGTTCGCCGCTGGCACCCCGGTCAGGATTGGATATGGGACGCCGGCAATTTCGGCGTGTTCGATCCCGGCATCAACGCGCTGTCGATCCTGACCAAGATCGCCCCGGCGCCGTTCTTCGTCAAATCCGCCAGGCTGCTCTACCCCGAGAACCGCGACACGCCGATCGCCGCCTCGCTCGTCTTCACATCTCCCGCCGCAGCGACAGGGGCGCCGCTGAGCGCCGAGTTCGATTGGCGCCAGGAGGGCGAGCAGAGCTGGAACATCGACATCGAGACTGACGACGGCGCCGCTCTGCGGCTGACCCACGGCGGCTCGCGGCTGCTCGTCGACGGCGCTGCGACGGTCGAAGCGCCGATGCGGGAATACGAGGGCATTTACGCGCATTTCGCGCAGCTTTTGCGGGCGGGTGAAAGCGAGATGGATTTCAGCCCCTTCCAGCTCGTCGGCGACGCCTTTCTCGTCGGCTCGCGCCGGTCCGTCGCGCCGTTTGTTTGGTGAGCGCCGTCAGGCTTTCGTTGGCCCGCCAACGAAAGCCTGCTTGGCCAAAGGCTTCAGCCGCGCCCGACGAATGGCATCTTGGTGGCCATGATCGTCATGTTGAGGATGTTGGTCGACAGCGGCAGGCTCGCCATGTGGACGACGGCGTCGCCGACCTCATTGACGTCCATCGTCGGCTCGAC
>JAJYDD010000220.1 GCA_021777795.1 Pseudomonadota bacterium
AGGCTTGGGCGGGAGATTGCGCAGCGCGAAGGCCATGATGTCGTGCCAGCTCTCGGCCGGCAGCACGCCGCCGGTGAGGTCGCCCATCGAGGAGCCGTCGTCGTTGCCGAACCAGACGCTGCCGACGAGATTGCCGGTGAAGGCGTTGAACCAGGCGTTGGTGGAATTGTTGGTGGTGCCGGTTTTGCCAGAAATGGCGCGGCCGGGGATTTGCGCCGCCCGCCCCGTGCCCTCGGTCACCACATGGGTCATGATGTTGTTCATTTCCGCGACCTTGTCGGCGGGTGCGACCTGGACCGGCTTCGGGCCGTCGCGGTCGAACGCATAGATCACCTTGCCCTCGCTGTTGCGGATCTCGGTGGCCGCGTGGGCGACGGTGTGGCGGCCGCCGTTGTCGAGCGTGGCGTTGACGCCGACCATATCGATCATCTTCACCTCGTCGGCGCCGACGGGCAGCGACACGGTGTCGGGCAGCGGCGTCGTCACGCCGAGCGCGCGCGCGGTCTGGACGATCTTCGAGCGCCCGAGCGACGCCATCCGGGCCAGGTGAAACGGCTTGCCCCTCGGCCAATAGGCCTCGCCGATCTTCCATGACAGCCAGATCGCAGCGGTGTTGTAGGAGAGCGCCAGCGCCGTATACATCGGCATCCGCCCGCCGCGCTCGTTGTGGTAATTGTGGACGCAATAATCGCCGATGCAGATGGCGGAAGAATCCACCGGCGTATTGGGGTGGAATTTGTTGGTCAACAGCGCTGTGAGATAGACGATCACCTTGAACGAGGAGCCGGGCTGGCGCAGCGCGTCGGTGGCGCGGTTGAACTGGCTGGCGCCGTAATCGCGCCCGCCGACCATCGCGCGCACCAGCCCGTCGGGATCGGCGACGACCGCTGCGGCCTGATGCGCGTGATAGGCGGGCGCGTCGACGCGCAGCTTTTCCTCCAGCACGTCCTCCGCCTTCTGCTGGATGGCTTCGTCGAGGCCAGTGCGCACACTCAGCACGCGGTCGGCCCCGAGCTTGCCGTTGGCGGCGAGTTGCTTGACCTCGTTGAAGGCGAAATCGAGGTACCAATCGGGGCTGCGCGTCTCGGTGCGCTCGACCGGGGTGGCGGGGTTGCGGCGGGCCGAATAGACCTGCGCCTCGGTCATGAAGCCGGCATCGACGAGGTTGCTCAAGACGTCGTTGGCGCGGGCGCGGGCGGCGGGCAGGTTGACGCCGGGGGAAAACTTCGTCGGCGCCTTGAACAGCCCCGCCAGCATCGCCGCTTCCGCAAGATTGACGTCGCGGATCGACTTGCCGAAGTAATGGCGCGCCGCCGCCTCGACGCCGAACGTGCCGGCGCCCATGTAGACCCGGTCGAGATAAAGGCTGAGGATCTGCTTTTTCGAGAGCTGGTGTTCGAGCCACAGCGCCAGGAACGCTTCGGTGATCTTGCGCGAGATCGACCGTTCGTTGCTGAGGAAAACGTTCTTGGCGAGTTGCTGGGTGATGGTCGAGCCGCCTTGCACCACGCCGCCGGCGTGGGCGTTGACGGTCAAAGCGCGCAAAGTGCCGACGATGTCGACGCCGAAATGGTGGAAGAAGCGCCGGTCCTCGGTCGCCAGCACCGCCTTGACGAAATTCTCCGGCAATTCGTCGAACGGCACGGTCTCGTCATGGATGACGCCGCGCCTTCCGATCTCGACGCCGTAGCGGTCCAGGAAAGTGATGGCGAAGTCGGTGCGTTTCAGCCAATCATCGTCGGCGGTCGCCTTGAAGGCCGGCTGGGCCAGCGTCAGCGCCAGAATGAGCCCGACGAGCCCGGCGTTGGCGCCCTCGCAGACGAGGTCGAGGACGATCCTGGGCAGCCCGCGCAGCCGCAGCCGCTCGGACGCCGACTGCACCGCCGACAGCGCGCCAAGCGCGCGCCGTCCCGCGTCGAACATCGAGGAATCGATGAACGCATCGAAGGCGAGCAGGCTCCAGCGCAGGGCGCGCAGCAGCCGCGACTTGTTCGAACGTTCCGACAATCAACGCCCTGGGTCTGTATTCGGCTGAGCTTACCACAAAATTTGGCGACGGAAGGACGGCCGTGCCAGCCTCGTTGCGGGGGATCAAGCGGCCGCCGCGCCGGCGAGGATAGAGAGGGGCGGATCGGAGACCCTAAGATGCCGCAAGAATGGGAACTCTCGCGCCAAGAGGCGGGCGAGCCCAATCCCGCCCGTGTTCTCGATCATGCGCTGCACGCCGCCATCACCGAGGCCTGCGGCGGCTTCTCGCCGCTGAGCCTTTGGCGGGCCTGGATCGACTGGGGCCTGCATCTGGCCGCCTCGCCCGGCCGCCAGCTCGAACTGGCGAGCCTCGCGCTCGCCGAGGCTGCCGCCCCGCGCGAGGAGCGCGCCGACAAGCGCTTCCGCGACGACGCTTGGCGGCAATGGCCGTTCTCGCTGTGGGCCGGCGAGTTCCTGGCCGCCGAGCGCTGGTGGGACGCGGCGACGCGCGACCTGCCCGGCGCCGATCCCCATAATCTCGCGCTCGCCCATTTCCTCGGCCGGCAGGCGCTCGACGCGGCGGCGCCGACCAATTTCCTGCTCACCAATCCCGTCGCGCTCGCCCAGACGCGCCAGGAGGGGGGCGCCAATCTGGCGCGCGGCGGCGCCAATTTCTGGCGCGATTTCGCCGAAGCCCGGCGCGGCCAACGCCCGCAAGCCGCCCTCGCCTGGCGCCCCGGCGAAACGGTCGCCCTCACCAAGGGCGCGGTCGTGCGCCGCACCAAGCTGGCGGAGGTGATCCAATACCTGCCGGCGACGCGGAAAGTGCGACCGGAGCCGGTCGTCATCGTCCCCGCCTGGATCATGAAATATTACATACTCGACCTGGAGCCGCAGGATTCGCTCATCAAGGCGCTGACCGAGGCCGGGTTCACGGTGTTCGCGATCTCTTGGCGCAACCCGACCGGCGCCGACCGCGACATCGGCTTCGAGGAATATGACGCCGAGGGCGTGCGTCCGGCGCTGGAGGCGGCGCTGGCGATCACCGGGGCCTCCCGCGCGCATCTCATGGGCTATTGCATCGGCGGCTTGCTGGCCGCGGTCGCCGCGAGCGCGATGGCGCGCGACGGCGACGCGCGCCTGCAAAGCCTGAGCCTGCTGGCCGCCCAGGTCGATTACACCGAGGCCGGCGAATTGAAGCTGTTCATCGACCCCTCGCAGATCGCGGCGATCGAAAGCCTGATGTGGGAAAAGGGCGTGTTCGAGGCCTCGCGCATGGGCGGCGCCTTCAACATGCTGCGCTCCAACGACCTCATCTGGTCGAAGCTCATCCACCATTATCTCATGGGCGAGCCGGAGACGATGAACGCGATGGCCGCCTGGTCGACCGATACGACCCGCATGCCCTACCGCATGCACCGCGACTATCTCCAGCAGTTCTATCTCGACAACGATTTCGCCGAGGGGCGGTTCAAGCTCGGCGGCCGGCCGGTCTCGCCGCGCGACATCCGAACGCCGATCTTCGCGCTGGGGACAGAGACCGACCATGTCGCGCCCTGGCGCTCCGTTTTCAAAATCCACCAGTTTGCAGACGCCGAAGTCACTTTCGCGCTGACCAACGGCGGCCACAACCGGGGCGTAATCTCCCCGCCCGGTCGTCCGGGACGGCGCTATCGCATCGCGACGACCGCGCACGACGCGCCGCGCCCGGACCCGGAGGCCTGGTTCGAAGCGACGCCGCCGCGCGAGGGCTCGTGGTGGGGCGCCTGGTTCGCGTGGCTGAACGCCCATTCCGGCGCGCCCGTCGCCCCGCCGCCGCTCGGGCGCGCCGAGGCCGGCCTCGCGCCGCTGGACGCGGCGCCGGGAACCTACGTGCGCGAATGAATCGGGTGCGGCGCGCCCTGCAAAGGACAAGATATGGCCGAGCCATTCGACGTCTCGCGCCTGCTGGCGATCCCGCCGTTCTGGTGGGAGAGCCTGCCGTCCGCCGCCCTCGCCCCCGAGGCGCTTGAGAGCTTCCCCCGCCTGCGCCTCGATCTGGCGACGCTGCGGCTGCTCGAAGCCGAAGCGGAGGGCGCTTCCCCGACGCTGATCGTCGCCCCTTATGCTGTGCATGACGCCGCGATCGCCGATTTCGCGCCCGGCCACAGCCTCGCCCGGGTTCTGCTCGACGGCGGCGCGGCGCCGCTGGCGCTGGTGTCGTGGAAATCGGCGAGTCCGCAGATGCGCGATTTCGGCGTCGACGCCTGTCTTAGCGACCTCAATGTCGCCATCGACGATCTCGGCGGGCGGGTGGCGCTGGTCGGGCTGTGCCAGGGCGGCTGGCTGGCGGCGCTATATGCGGCCCGCTTTCCCGCCAAAGTCGCCCGCCTCGCCCTCGCCGGCGCGCCGCTCGACCTCAAGGCGGGCGCCTCCGACATCACCCGCGCCCTGGCGCTGAGCCCCCCGGCGCTGATTTCCGCCGCCGTCGCCATGCTGGGCGGGCGCGTGTTCGCCAGCAGCCGCCTCGTCGGGGCGGACACCGATTACGACGCCGCCAGCGCCCTGCAAGGCGAGCCCGACGCGGCGCTGCGAGAAAAGTTCGCGCAATGGCGGGCGCGCACGCTGACGCTGCCCGGCCGCTTTTTCCTGGAGACGACGGAATGGCTGTTCCGCGAGAACCGCCTCGCGGAGAACCGCTTTCCCGCGCTCGGCCGTCTCTGCGGCCTCCGCGACGTGATCGCGCCCGCGCGCCTGCTTGCCGCGCGGGAAGATCAGGTCGTCGCGCTGTCGCAGGCGACGGCCTTGCCGCAGGCGCAGACGCAGATCGTCGAGGGCGGCCATCTCTCGCTGTTCATGGGCGAGGCCACCTTGCGCGAACACTGGCCCGCCATTGCGCGATGGCTCGCCGAGGGCGCTGGACGCTTGGCGTCCGCCCGCGCTAAACGCTGAGCCATGCCCGCCGACCGCCTCATCCTCGCGCTTGCGCAGATTTCCCCCGTCGTCGGCGACATCGACGGCAATCTGGCGCGATTGCGCGCCGCGCGCGCAGAGGCGGCCGCCTTCGGGGCGGAACTCGTGCTGGCGCCGGAGCTGTTTCTGGCCGGCTATCCGCCCGAGGATCTGGTGCTAAAGCCCGCCTTCCAGGAGGCCTGCCGCACCGCCTGCGAGACGCTGGCGCGCGAAACCGCCGATGGCGGCCCCGCCGTGCTGGTCGGCCTGCCTTGGGTGGAGGGCGGCGCGCTCTACAACGCCGCGGCGCTTTTGAAGGGCGGCCGCATCGAGGCGGTGCGCTTCAAGGTCGATCTGCCCAATTACGGCGTGTTCGACGAGAAGCGCGTGTTCCGCCCCGGCCCGCATCCCGGCCCCATCACCTTCGACGGCCTGCGCCTCGGCGTGCCGATCTGCGAGGACATCTGGGGGCCGGACCCGGTGGAGTGCATCGCCGAAACCGGCGGCGAAATCCTGCTGGTTCCCAACGCCTCGCCTTACGAGCGCGACAAGCTGGCGGTGCGACGCCGCATCGCCGAGGCCAGGGTGGCCGAATCCGGCCTGCCGCTGGTCTATCTCAACGCCGTCGGCGGCCAGGATGAACTGGTGTTCGAGGGCGGCTCCTTCGTTCTCAACGCCGACGGGTCGCTGGCCGCGCAACTGCCCGGCTTCCGCGAGACCGTCGCGCGGGTGGTCTTCGAGCGCCGCGACGGCGGTTGGCTCTGCGTCGAAGGGCCGCACGAGAGCGTCGAACAGGGTGACGAGGGCGATTACGCCGCCTGCGTGCTGGGGCTGCGCGATTACGTCGAGCGCAACCGCTTCCCCGGCGTCGTGCTCGGCCTCTCGGGCGGCGTCGATTCCGCGCTCTGCGCGGCGATGGCCGTTGATGCGCTGGGGCCGGAGCGCGTCCATGCCGTGATGCTGCCCTATAAATTCACCAGCGCCGCCTCGCTCGGCGACGCCGCCGCCTGCGCCAAGGCACTGGGCCTGCGCTACGACACCGTGCCGATCGGCGAGCCGGTCGAGGCGATGGAGCGGGTTCTGGCGCCGCTGTTCGCCGGCCGGGCGCGCGACATCACCGAGGAAAACATCCAGAGCCGCACGCGCGGCCTCATCCTGATGTCGATTTCCAACAAGTTCGGCGCGATGGTCGTCACCACCGGCAACAAATCGGAGATGTCGGTCGGCTACGCCACGCTTTACGGCGACATGAACGGTGGCTTCAACCCGATCAAGGATCTCTACAAGATGGAGGTGTTCCGCCTCTCGGAGCTGCGCAACCGCTGGAAGCCGCAGGGGGCGCTAGGACCGGACGGAACCGTCATTCCGCAGAACATCATCGCCAAGGCGCCCTCGGCGGAATTGCGCGAGGACCAGAAGGACGAGGATTCGCTGCCTCCCTACGCCATCCTCGACGCCATCCTCATCGGCCTCGTCGAAAAGGAGATGCGGGTCGCCGACATCGTGGCGGCGGGCTTTGACGTCGAGACCGTGAAGCGCGTCGAGCGGCTGTTATATCTAGCCGAATACAAGCGCCGTCAATCCGCGCCGGGCGTGAAGGTGGGGCCGAGGAATTTCGGCCGCGACCGCCGCTATCCCATCGTCAATCGCTTCCGCGATTCCGGCGCCGCCGCGCGCGCGCCCGACGCGTCGATCGCGCCGAAGGGAAAGGCCGGGACTTCCGAGCGTTTCGAGGATTAGCGCCCACCTATCGCCGAAGTGAACGCGATTTTAGAAAACCGCCCGCTGACGACCTACGTATGCTCCCTAGGTAAGAGAAGGCAGCCTTCCCAGGCCGCGCCTCTCAAAAGGAGAGCGAAAGATGTTGAAGACCTCTTTGATCGCCGCCTCGCTGCTGGCCGTTAGCGCCACCAGCGCTCTCGCGCAGGATCAGATGCGCAATCCCTATCCCGACA
>JAJYDD010000221.1 GCA_021777795.1 Pseudomonadota bacterium
GAAGCGCGGCGAGATTGTGGGGCTGATCGGAGAATCTGGCGCCGGCAAATCGACGATCGGCCTGGCGTCGATGGCTTACGCGCGGGCCGGCTGCCGCATCACAGGGGGCGAAATCAAGATCAACGGCGTGGAGTTGCGCGCTTCCAGCGCCGCGGCGCGCCGCAATTTCCGCGGCAAGAGCATCGCCTATATCGCGCAAAGCGCGGCGGCCTCGTTCAATCCGGCGATGAAGCTGATGGATCAGGTGTGCGAAGCGCCCGTCCTCCACGGCGTGATGAGCCGCGCCGAGGCGGAGACCTACGCCCGGACCCTGTTCGCCAAGCTGCAACTGCCCGATCCCCAGAATTTCGGCGACCGCTATCCCCACGAGGTCTCCGGCGGCCAGTTGCAGCGCGCGATGGCGGCGATGGCGATGAGCTGCCGCCCCGACATCATCGTGCTCGACGAGCCCACCACCGCGCTCGACGTGACGACGCAGATCGAGGTCCTGGCGCTATTGCGCGATCTCATCCGGGAATTCGGCACCGCCGGCCTCTACATTACCCACGACCTCGCCGTGGTCGCGCAGATCGCGCATCGCATCATGGTGCTGCGCCACGGCAAGATGGTCGAGGTCGGCCAGGCCAAACAGATATTGGAGGCGCCGAAGACGGCCTACGCCACGGCGCTCGTCAACGAGCGGCGCGACGCGACGCACACGCCGCTGATTGATCCGCCCGTCGCCGCCGAGCCGCTGCTCAGCGTCACCAATGTCGTGGCCGGCTATCGGACGGGAACGACGGTGGTGCGCGACATCAACATTTCGCTGGCGCGGGGCGAGACGCTGGCGGTGGTCGGCGAATCCGGCTCCGGCAAATCCTCGCTCGCCCGCGTGGTGGCGGGGCTGCTGCCGCGACGCGGCGGCGACGTGCGGCTCGCCGGGCAATCGTTGGCGCCCGTGATGGCCAACCGCCCGCGCGACACCTTGCGGCGGTTGCAGATGGTGCACCAAATGCCCGACACCGCGCTCAATCCGCGCCAGACGCTGCAAGAGATCATCGGCCGGCCGATGACCCTGTTCTTCAACCGCTCCGCTTCTCAGGTGAAGGACAAGGTGGCGGAGTTGTTGTCGCAGGTCGGCCTGCCGCCCGATTTCGCCAAGCGCCGGCCGGGCCAGCTCTCCGGCGGCCAGAAGCAGCGCGTCTGCATCGCCCGCGCGCTCGCCGCCGAGCCCGATCTCATCATCTGCGACGAGCCAACCTCGGCGCTCGATCCGCTCGTCGCGGAAGAAGTGCTGAAGCTCTTACGCTCGCTTCAGGAGGAACTGGGCCTGGCTTATATGTTCATCACCCACGATCTCGGCACCGTGCGGCGTATCGCGCACCGCACGGCGGTCATGTTGAGAGGCGAGATCATCGCCCAGGGACCGACGGCGCAAATCTTCTCGCCGCCCTACCATCCCTATACCGAAAAGCTGATCTCCTCGGTGCCCGAGATGGACACCACCTGGCTCGATCACGTGCTCGCCGAGCGCAAGGTCGCGTGAGAGTCGTCGAGAACCTTTTCATCACGTTGTCGGACGGCTGCCGCTTGGCCGCCCGCGCGTGGTTTCCCGACGAGACGCGGGCGCCGGCGATCCTCGAATATATCCCCTATCGCAAGCGCGACGGCACGCGCTCGCGCGACGAGCCCATGCACGGCTATTTCGCGCAACACGGCTACGTCGCCGTGCGCGTCGACATGCGCGGCAGCGGCGATTCCGATGGATTGTTGGAAGACGAATATCTGCAACGCGAACTCGACGACGCCGTCGAGGTCATCGATTGGTTGAGTCGCCAGCCCTGGTGCAACGGCCGCGTCGGCATGATGGGCAAATCCTGGGGCGGCTTCAACGCGCTGCAAGTCGCGGCCTTGCGCCCGCCGGCGCTGAAGGCGATCCTCACCGTCTGCTCGACCGACGACCGCTACGCCGACGACATCCACTATATGGGTGGCTGCTTGCTCAACGATAATCTCTGGTGGGGTGCGATCATGCTGGCCTATCAGGCGCGCCCGCCCGATCCGGCGATCCGCGCTGATTGGCGCGAGCGTTGGTTGGAGCGACTCGACGCGATGCCATTCTGGCCGGCGCTTTGGTTGCGGCATCAGCGCCGCGACGGCTATTGGCGCCACGGCTCGGTCAACGAGGATTTCGCCGCGATCCAATGCCCCGTCTTCGCCGTCAGCGGCTGGGCTGACGCCTACACCAACGCCATCCCGCGCCTGCTCGAAGGTCTGAAAGTCCCGCGCCTCGGCCTCATCGGCCCCTGGGCGCATCTTTATCCGCACGACGGCAAGCCAGGGCCGGCGATCGGCTTTTGCCAAGAGGCCGTGCGATGGTGGGACCATTGGTTGAACGACGCCGGCGCTCTGGATCAACCGATGCTGCGCGCCTTCATCGAGGAAGGCGAGGAGAATCGCGCCCTCGCGCCCGGCCGCTTCGTTGGCGAGGCGCAATGGCCCTCGCCGCAAATCGCGCCTCGCACGTTGAGCATCGACGAGGGCGGCCTCGACAGGCCGGGCGCCGCGATGACGATTGACATCTGCTCGCCGTGCTGGACGGGCGCCGGCGTCGGCGAATGGATGGGGGCAGGCGCGCCACACGAAGCGCCTGCCGATCAGCGGCTCGACGACGGCCTCTCCCGTTGTTTCGACAGCGCGCCCTTGAGCGAACGCCTCGAACTGCTCGGCGCGCCGGAGATCGAGATCGAGCTGGCGTCCGACAAGCCCGTCGCCCAACTCTGCGCGCGGCTCTGCGACGTCAGCCCCGACGGCGCCTCGCGCCGTGTCACTTATGGCGTGTTGAACCTCACCCACCGTGACAGCCACGCCGAGCCGAGCGCGCTGACGCCAGGCCGCTTCTATCGCGTGCGGTTGAAACTCAACGATTGCGGCTATGTCTTCAGGCCCGGTCATCGCCTTCGGTTGGCGATCTCCACAGCCTATTGGCCGTTAATTTGGCCGGCGCCGGAGCGCGCGACGCTGACGCTGCGCCTTCCCGCGACGCTGACGCTGCCAGTGCGCGAGGCGCCGGCGGACGAGCCGCTGATCGCTTTTGGCCCACGCGAGACCGCAGCCGAGACGCCAAAAAGCATGGTTGGCGAAGGTCGCGTCGAGCGCCGCGTCGGCTTCGATCTCGGCCGCGGCGTCTCGACCTACGAGACCATCGCCGAGGGCGGGTTGTTCGGCGAGGGCGCTTATGTCTACGATGAGATCGGGACGCGAATCTCCCACAACATCAGCCGGCGCCTGACCATCGCCGCCGACGATCCGCTCGGCGCTGCATACGATCTGCTGCAGACCTATGAGATGGGCCGCGAGGGCTGGTCGATCCGCATCGAAACCAAGGTTTCGATGCGAGCGACGGCGACGGACTTTATCATCGCGGCTACGCTTGACGCTTATGAGAACGGCGCCTTGGCGCGCAGCCGCATCTTCGCCGAGACCATCGCGCGCGATCTTATTTGATTGCTGGCGCCGCTGCGGCGACGTTCAGTCGCTGTAGATCGCGCCCGTCAAATATTTCGGCCAGTCGCGCTCGAAAGACGGCTTGTCCTCGGCGTCAAGCGACCGCAGCGGCCGCGTGCGAATCGCGAAACCGTCGCCGTCGCTGCGCACCATCAACTGTTCCGCCCGGTCCCGCAGCCGCTCGCGCCGGAATCGATAGGCCGCAAGCGACAGCGCCCGCGCCTCGGGCGCGTTCTCGCCCCTGATGTCGAGCACCGCGCGCGCGCCACGGCTGCCGCCGCCGCGCGCGATATAGGCGTCGAGCGCGGTCAGCACCGCCTCGCTGGCGAGCGCCATATGGCGCCATTGCAGCGCCCGCAACGCGCCCGTCGCGCCCTTGAAAGCGACGCCGTCACGGCCGATTTTCTGGTTGAGCGCGCGCGCTTGCGCCAACGCCGAAGCGACAGCGTCGCTCGCGCAGAAAACGCCCGCGTGATCGCTCATGCGCGCCTGCACTTCCTCGCGCAGCGTCGCTGCGTCAATCCGGCTCTCGGCGTTGAGCGTAGCCAGCACGGCGGCGAGGCTAGGTTCAACCAAGCCCGCATCCGGCGCCGCGCTCTCAGGTCTTGCGGCGATATGTTCGGCGGCGCGGGTGGCGAAAACCTGGCCGGCGTTGAGCGCGGCGCCGCCAGGCCGCGTCACCCCATGCGTGCCCGCCGCCTCGCCGACGGCGTAGCAGCCGTCAAGGCTCGTTTGGCCCCAGATGCCGACGGCGAGGCCGCCGTTCATGTGCTGGTTGTTGACCGCGAACTCCAGCGGTTCGTGCGTGATGTCGCGTTTGTAGCGCTTGTAAAGCTCAATCGACAGCGGGTTCATCTTCGTTAGCCGCTCGATCGGTGTCGCCAGCAATGCGCCGGCCCGGTCGATATAGCGCCTGACATCCGCGTCAAGCGCGTCAAGCGAGAACGGCGACTCGACCGGCTCAGGGTTGCGGAGAAAATTGAGAAACACGCGCCGTCCCGCCTGGCGCTCGCGAATGACAGCGAGATCGAACAGGCTCGATTGGAAATCGAGCATGCGGGCAGCGTGGAACGGCCATTGATAGCCTTTGCGAAACGTGTTGGAGGCGAGTTCCTGCGTGGTGCGGTAATAATCGGCGAGGAAGTTGAACTCGCGGCCCTCGGCGTCGCGCGAAAAGACATAGGGCATCGCCTGGGCATAAGTGCCCGAGAGGTTCCAGGGAAAGCCCTCGCGCGCGGTGCCGATTCCGAACTGGCTCTCGGTGAGATTGACCGCCTCGACACCCGCCTCCAGCGCCAGCCCCAGCGCGCCGAAACAGCCGCGCGGATAGACGCTGTCGCGATAGAGTTCTCCGGGTCCGCCAGCCGCCAGCACGAGGGCGCGGCTGAGGAACACGACGAAGCCGAGCGGATTGTCGTGAGTTCGTCGCCTCGGGTTGATCGCCAGCGCGCCTTGCGCGCGGCCGTCGCCAATCAGAAGCCGCACGGCGGCGGTATGGTTGAAAATCGGGATATCGAGCCGCAACGCCTCCCGCGCCAGCGCCTGCACCATCAACCGAGAGGTGCGCGGGCCGCAGCTCGTGGCGCGGCCGACCTCGTCGTGATCGGTCTGATAGCGCAGCGCGCCCCCGTATCGGTCGAGCGGCAGCGGCAGGCCGAGGAATTGCAGCGTCGCCAGCGCGCGCGGCGAACCCACCGCCTCGACATAGGCCGCGCCCGCGTCCATCGCGCCCCCGGCGCTGATCGCCGCCGCTAGGGAACGGAAATCATCGCCGTGATCGGCGGTGTTGGCGGTGTGCAATGTTTGTTTGTCCGAGCCCGAGCAGGCGGAAGTTCCGCCCCAGGCGCTTTGCGTCGCGATCATCGCCTCGACGCCACGCCGCTTCAATTCGACCGCGGCGCGCAGGCCGGCCGCGCCGCTGCCGATGACAAGCGCGTCGGCGCGGTGGACGGGAAGGCGGAAACCGCCAATGTCGAGGAATTCGCCCGCCGCAGGTTCCGCCGGCAGGCGCGGCATCGCGACGTCGGTAAGCGCATCGAGGATGGGCTGCGGAACAGGCAAGGGCGTTCCCCGGTGGAGTTGACGGCGCAGAAGAACCGCGTTACGGAATTAGCACGTTCCAAAAGTCACGACAATATCCACGTCTCAGTTTGCATTTGTGAATTCGCATTCTGACGCCGGATTCGGAACGATACGAATCGGGGACGACGCAGCATGAGCGCCGGGGTCGACGAACGAGGGACGGAAGCGCGCGCGACCATCGTCGACGTAGCCCGTCACGCGGGCGTCTCTAAATCCACGGTTTCGCTGGTCCTCTCCGGCTCCAGCCTCGTCGCCGAGAGCACGCGCACGCGCGTTTCGCAATCCATGAGCGATCTCGGCTATATCTATCATCGCGGCGCGGCGACGCTGCGGGGCGCGAAATCGCGCGTGCTCGGCATGGTCATCAACGATCTCTCCAACCCGTTCTTCGTCGAGATGGCGATCGGCATCGAGGAGGCCTGCCAGGGCGGCGCCTTCATCCCCTTCATCGCCAACACCGTCGAGAATCCTGTTCGTCAGTTGCAAGTCATCCGCTCGATGCGCGAATACGGCGCGGCGGGGCTGGCGCTGTCGCCAGCGATCGCGAGTTCGGCGCTGGAGTTGAAGCCTTTACTGTCGGATATGCCGGTGGTGCAGGTGATGCGCCGGCTGCCCGGCCTGCGCGCCTCGATCGTTGCGCCAGAGAACCGGTTCGGCGCCCGCAAGGCGGTGCAGCATCTCATCGGCCTCGGCCACAAACGCATCGCCTTCGTTGGCGGTTTTCCCGCAATGAGCGTGCGCGAGGAGCGGCTCGCCGGCTATGCGGAAGCGCTTGACGAGGCCGGCCTGCCTTATGATCCCGCGCTGGTCATCGAAGCGCCGATCAACCCGTCAGGCGCTGCGGGCGTCGCGCCGCAACTCCTGCGCTCGTCGACGGCGGCGCTTTGTTTCAACGATGTCGTGGCCATCGGCCTCATCCGCGCCTTCGCGGCGGCGGGCGTCGAGGCCGGCAGGGATTTCGCGGTCGTCGGCTTCGACGACATCGACGAGGCCCGCCACATCTTTCCCGCGCTGACGAGCGTCGCCGTCAACGGCCGCGCGCTCGGCGCGCGCGCCGCGCAATTGCTGATGCGCCAGCTCGCCAGCGGCGATTTTGCGCCCGAGAATATACTCTCGCCGACCACCTTGGTTGTTCGCGTTTCCTGCGGCGCCTCGCGCCAACCCGGAGTTTCCTCATGACCAGCTTGCGATGGGGCCTCATCGGCGCCTCGACGATCGCCGCCGAGCATATGATTGGCGCCATCCGCGCCAATGGCGGGGAAGTGACGGCGGTG